>CAIXMB010000093.1 GCA_903920435.1 uncultured Actinomycetes bacterium | reverse complement strand
GGCCGGGGCGCTAGAGGGAATGTCGTGGTTACCGCGAGACCAGGTCGCCGTCGAATTCGGCGACGAGCTCGTCGGGCAGGGTGTCGGGGATGGGGCTTCCCGAGATGGTGCCGAGGCCCTCGATGACGGCGAGGCGGTCGCCCACCTCGCGCATGATGACCGAGATCGGAGTGTCGAGGGCGTCAGCTACGGACGCGAGGATCTCGGAGCTCGCCTCTTTCTGGCCACGCTCCACCTCGCTGAGGTAACCGAGTGCGACGCTCGCCTTGCTCGCGACCTGGCGAAGGGTGCGGCCCTTCTGTAGACGGAAGTCACGGAGAACGTCACCGATTTCTTGACGTACCAGAACCATTGGACCCTCCTTCTTTGACTGATCGTTGCGGCTAGCTTAGGTGAAGACTAACCACTCGTATCTGTGCGGTGCTTGTGAATTCAGTACTTGTAACAGGATCGAAACGCACGCTATTCCCGGCGTCAGCCGATCAGGTTTCTCAGTTCCAGAAGTGATTCGTAGACGACCCGCGATCGGATCTCCTCCCGGCTTCCCCCCAGTTCGAGGCCCTTCGTGCGCACCTCGGAACCGATGGCGAACCCGAGGTAGACGGTGCCCACGGGCTGGCCGTCCTGCGGGTCGGGGCCGGCGACCCCGGTCGTGGAAATTCCGATATGGGCGGGCTCGCCGGCGACGGCGAGGGCGACCCGCACTCCCGCAGACATCTGCGCAGCGACATCCGGATGCACGGCCCCGTGTGCCGCGAGAACCTCGGCATCGACCCCGAGCACGGTGTGCTTGAGCTCGGTGTTGTAGGCGACGACTCCCCCGAGCACGACGGCGGACGCGCCGGGAGTGCGGATGAGCTCGGCGACGAGCAGCCCGCCCGTGAGCGATTCCGCAACCGCTATCGTGTGGTGCCGCGCGGTGAGCGTGGCGACGATCTCGGCGCTGAGCGCGGCGGCATCCGTCACGCGGCGCCCTTGCGCGTGCGCCACGCCTGCCAGAGGTACTCGATGCCCGAGTACACGGTGAGCACCAGGGCGAGCCCCATGACCACCCAGTTGACGACGTGCACCCAGTCGCCCAGCAGGGTCCAGAGCGGCACGAGGAACAGCGACACCGCCACCGACTGCACGATCGTCTTCGCCTTGCCCGCGAGCGAGGCCGGGATCGCCCGGTCGCGCAGCGCGATGAACCGGAAGATCGTGATGCCGAACTCGCGCACGAGGATGACGATGGTGACCCACCACCACAGTTCGCCGAGGATCGAGAGCGCGACGAGCGCGCCGCCGATGAGGATCTTGTCGGCGATCGGGTCGAGGATGATGCCCACGTCGGTGACGAGGTTGCGGCGGCGGGCGAGCTGGCCGTCGAGGCTGTCCGTCGCGATGGCGAGGATGAACAGCGCCGCGGCGATGTAGCGGATCACGCCGAGCTCGCCGCCATCCCACAGCAAGAGCCAGATGAACACGGGCGCGAGGAGGATGCGGGCCACCGTGACGATGTTCGCGACGTTGCCCGTGCTCGCGGGGGTGTCGCCGGGGCTCGCGACGCGGCCCTTCATCGACTCGCGCACGACCCGGGAGGCGTCGATCGCCGAGTCGCGCATGGCGTTTGCGGCCTGTGCTGGTGAAGAGCGCGGTGGGGTCTGCCTCTTGCCCGGTTCTGTCGCCACGCGTCTACTCCCGATCGGTAAGGCTCCAGGCGTCCTCGTCCGAGTCCCCGTCGACAACATCGTACCCGGCCAGCGATTCGGCAACTGCGTCCCTGCTGGGAGTTGTCGAGGCAGCCATGGGCGGCTCGTCCCCGCCGCGCAGGCGGGCGAGCACGGCGGGCAGCTGCTCGACGGTCACCAGCACGTCGCGCGCCTTCGAGCCCTCGGACGGGCCGACGATCTCGCGCGACTCGAGCAGGTCCATCAGACGGCCGGCCTTCGCGAAACCCACGCGCAGCTTGCGCTGCAGCATCGAGGTGGAGCCGAACTGCGTGCTCACGATGAGCTCGGTGGCCGCGAGGAGCAGCTCGAGGTCGTCGCCGATGTCGGCGTCGATGTTCTTCTTCTCCGCGACCTGGGCGACATCCTCGCGGTACTCCGGGCGGGCCTGCGCGATGACGTGCTGCACGACCGCCGCGACCTCGCTCTCGGAGACCCATGCGCCCTGAACACGAATGGCCTTCGAGGCGCCCATGGGCAGGAAGAGCGCGTCGCCCTGGCCGATGAGCTTGTCGGCGCCGGGCTGGTCGAGGATGACGCGGCTGTCGGTCATGCTCGACACCGCGAAGGCGAGGCGCGACGGCACGTTCGCCTTGATGAGCCCGGTGACGACGTCGACCGACGGCCGCTGCGTCGCGAGCACCAGGTGGATACCGGATGCGCGCGCGAGCTGCGTGATGCGCACGATCGAGTCCTCGACGTCCCGGGGCGCGACCATCATGAGGTCGGCGAGCTCGTCGACCACGACCAGGAGGTACGGGTACGGGGAGAGCTTGCGCTCGCTGCCGGGCGGCAGCACGATCTCGCCGGCCACCACCGCGCGGTTGAAGTCGTCGATGTGCCGGAAGCCGAACGACGCGAGGTCGTCGTAGCGCATGTCCATCTCCTTCACGACCCACGCGAGGGCTTCCGCAGCCTTCTTCGGGTTCGTGATGATGGGCGTGATGAGGTGCGGCACACCGGCGTAGATCGAGAGCTCGACGCGCTTGGGGTCGATGAGCACCATGCGCACCTCGGCGGGCTTGGCCCGCATGAGGACAGACGTGATCATCGAGTTGACGAAGCTGGACTTGCCGGAGCCCGTCGAGCCCGCGACGAGGAGGTGCGGCATCTTGGCGAGGTTCGCGACGACGAAGCCGCCCTCGACGTCCTTGCCCAGGCCGATGGTCATGGGGTGCACGCTCTTGGTGCTGGCGCCGGAGCGCAGCACGTCGCCGAGCGAGACGATCTCGCGGTCCTTGTTCGGGATCTCGACACCGATGGCGCTCTTGCCGGGGATGGGCGAGAGGATGTTGACCTCGTTCGAGGCGACGGCGTAGGAGATGTTCTTGGCGAGGGCGGTGACGCGCTCTACCTTGACGCCCGGCCCGAGCTCGAGCTCGTACCGCGTGACGGAGGGCCCGCGGCTGAAGCCGGTGACCGCGGCATCCACCGAGAACTGCTTGAGCACCTCGGTGATGGCGGCGATCACGTCGTCGGTATCGGACGAGCGGGCCTTGGGCGCCGTTCCCGGTGTGAGCAGGGATGCCGCGGGCAGCCGGTACGCGGCGGCGGACTGCCGCGGTGCCGGCGCCGAGGCGGGCACGTCGAACTCGCCGGCCTGCCCCTTCTCGCTCGCCGTGGCGTTGAAGCCGGGCAGGAGGCCGGGGCCGTCTTCCCGGAGGCCCATCGCGCCGGGATCCACCTCGCCGGTGAACCGCTTGACGGCCTCCTCGGCCTTGAGCAGGTCTTCGATGAGGTCTATACCGAACTGCTCATCGGTGCGCTGCACGGGCTCGATGACATCCGTGTTCTGGGAGTCGCGGGCGCTCTCGCGTGAGATCACCGGGCTGTCGAAGGCCGGGGCCTCCTCGGAGCGGTTGGCCTTGTTGCGGCGCCACCACGGGATCGACGACGGGTCTTCGTCGAGGCCGAGGTCGGTGAGTGAGCCGAACTGCATCGATTCGTTCTTGGCCGCCTTGATCGCGGCACGCTCGTCGTCGTCGAGCAACTGCGCCCCGAAGAGGTAGGCGTACAGCTCGCGCAGGCGCGAGCCGATGCGGTTCGG
Source organism: uncultured Actinomycetes bacterium (assembly GCA_903920435.1). Classification (GTDB taxonomy): domain Bacteria; phylum Actinomycetota; class Actinomycetes; order Actinomycetales; family Microbacteriaceae; genus Rhodoglobus. The sequence goes on along the minus strand of CAIXMB010000093.1, from coordinate 11,147 downwards.
GGGTGTCTTGGTGATGATGAACAGCGAGAGCACCAGCACGGCGACGACGACGGGCGTCGCGAGGGCGCTCGTGCCGATCCAGAGCAGCGGCGCGGCGATCACCCAGCCGAGGATGCCGCCCGCCTGCGCGAGCTTCTCGACGCCGTCGGTGGGCGCGGGAGTGCCGCCGAAGATGTGGCACAGCCCGCTGATCGTGATGATGAGCAGGCTCACGCCGATGCCGATGCGGCCGTTGTCGTGCACGCTCGAGGGGTGGCGGAACAGCCAGATCGCGAACAACAGCATGATCACGGGCAGGGCGAACGCCACACGGCCGAGGAGGAGGCCGAAGGTCCACGAGTCGAGCGCCTGGGCGACCGGGTCGTTGGGGTTGAACCACTCCACGACGGCGCCGACCACCGCGAGCACGAAGATCAGGAAGGGCACGCCGTCCCGGCGCTCCTCCTTCGCAAGGGTCTCCTTGCCCAGCAGGCGGAACGCGGCACCCGCCGCGTGGGCGAGACCCAGCCAGGCCTTGGTGAGCGGGCCGTCATCCTCGATGACCGTTTGCTTGCGGGCCGGAAGCTTCTTGGTGGGCTGATTGGCCCGGCCGCGCGCGGTGGACGTGCGGGCGCGCGACGTCGACCTTGTGCTCGTAGCCATGCGGTCCACGGTACCCGCGGGGTCCGTCACCCCCGCGGAACGACACTCAGCGGTCTGGTCAGCCCAGGTTGCAGGGGCTGATGACGTTCCCGGTGTTGGAGACCGCGTACACGGGCACGTCCGGCGGGCCCACGCGGATCGACACGACCTTGCCGAACCCCGATTCCGCACCGTCGTCGCGCGTGTCCATCTCGATGAGCAGGGTTCCCGTCGAGCCCCTGACGGCGTAGACGAGAGCACGCTCGAAGTCGACGATCTCGCTCGCATCCGGATAGGCGGCGACCACCTCCTCGGCGGTGCTGCCGATCTGGATGCCCCGATCGGTGTGCGGCCCGGCGAGCCGCACGTCGATGCGCGAGATGGCGCCGCCGTCGTTCACGGCGACCTGGAACGGCGACGTGACCTTGCCCCCGAGGGTCGTGCCGTCGGGGTAGTTCGCGAGCCACACGCCCGTGATCGGAGCGGATCCCGGGTCGCAGGTGACCGACCCGATCACGAGCACGTCGAGCGCGGGGTCCGTCACCGGGGGCGCAGCGCCCAGCACGAGCGGGCCGAGCCCCGACGGCGACACGATGAGATCGTCGAGGGCGGGCTTGGTGGGGGCGGCGCTGGCCGTCGGCGTGGGCGTCGGCGTCGGCGTCGGCTTGGCCGTCGCCGTCGCCGTCGTCGTGGGCTTCGGGGGTGCTGCGCCCTCGGGAGCGGGAGCTGCGCATCCGGTCAGGACTAGTGCGAGGGCCGCGGCGGCGCCGAGAAGTCGAAGGTGCCTCATCGTCGAATTAACCCACTCCCCGCCGCGCTCGGCAAGTAGGGCAAGTGCCGAATCAGTAACGGATGGCGTCGATCACCTTGACGCGCACCGCGACGAGTGCCGGCAGCAGCCCCGCGAGCGCACCGACGAACGTCGCAGCCCCGAGCCCCAGCAGCGCCGCCTCGATCGGGAACGCCGGAACGTCGGTGATGCCCGCGGCGATGAAGTTGATGACCGCGGGGTTCTTCACGACGACGACCGCGATGAACACCCCCACGACGCCCGCCGCGGCCGCGGCGACGACGCTCTCCATCATCACGGCGAAGAACACGCGACCGGCCGTCGCGCCGAAGCTGCGCCGGATTCCGATCTCACGGATGCGCTGGCGCACGGTCACGAGTGAGATGTTCACCAGCCCGAGCGCGCCCAGCAGCAGCACGAGGATCGACACTCCCCCGACCAGCAGCTTGATCGGCAGCAGCGGATCCTCCCCCTGGTACACGAGGTAGTCCTGCCTGCTGACCGAGACCTGCAGGTCGTCGCCCAGCGCGCCGGCGATGTCGCGCTGGATGAGCGCCGTGAGGTCGTCGGAGATGCCGACGGGAACCCACGCCTCGTACTGCGGGTAGATCGACTGCACCTGCTGCGGCGTCGCGATCGCCATGTACGAGTCGTACAGCATGTACATGGTCGGGTAGTCCTGGTTGTACGGGAGGTCGGGCGTCACGCCCACGATCACCGCGGTCACGTTGCCAGCGCCCTGCACGGTGACGGTCGGATGCGTGCGCAGGTCGGGCGAGCCGAGGCGCTTCCACACGGTCTCGTTCACGACGAGCGCCGGAGCGAGCCGCTCCTCATCGCCGTCGGCGAACCAGCTGCCCTGTGAGAGCTGCACGCGGTGCATCGTGCCGTAGTCGACGTCGACCACCGTCGTGTCGACCGGGGTGAGCCCGTCGACGAAGTCGACGAACACCTGCGTGTAGGTGGAGCGCGTCGTCCAGCTCACCGAGTACCGGTCGGTCACCTCGGTGAATGCCGCGGAGAAGGCCGCGGCGGGCGGGGCCGCCCCCGTCACCGGGTCGTAGGCGCTCACGATGAGGGTCGCCGGCCGCCCGGACTGACGCTCGTAGTTCTCCGTCGTCGCCTGCTGGGTGATAGCGCCGAGCCCGACCACCGAGGTGAGCGCGGCGACCGCAACGGCGACGCCGATGAGGCTGAGGAGCACGCGCGTCTTGTGGATCCGCAGCTCGGCCCACGCCTCGACGAAGGCGCCGACGATGCCCGTCACAGGGTCACCTCCGGCTGCGCCAGCGCGAGCACGCGATTGACGTCGACGGGCGCGAGCACTCCCCGATCGAGGCGGTAGTGCTGGCGGGCGAGGGCCGCGATGTTGGCGTCGTGCGTGATGGTGATGAGCGCCGCGCCCGACGAGTGGGCGACCTCGTCGAGAAGCGCCATGACGGATGCCCCGGTCTCCACGTCGAGCGCCCCTGTCGGCTCATCGGCGAGAATCAGCCGCGGGCCGCGCACGAGGGCGCGCGCGATGGCGACCCGCTGCTGCTCGCCGCCGGAGAGCTTCTCGGGCATGCTCTGCGCACGGTGCGAGAGGCCCACCCGGTCGAGCATCTCGAGCGCGATCTGCTCGCGTCGCCAGAACTGGCGGCCCGAGGCGTAGAGCAGGGGCGTCATCGCGTTCTCGAGAGCGGTGCGCCCGCCCAGCAGGTTGAACTGCTGGAAGATGAAGCCCACGTCGCGGCCGCGCGCGCGATCGCGCTGGTTCGCCGACATGTCGGCGATGCGCTTGCCGTCGAAGCGGATCTCGCCCTTCGTGGGGTTGTCGAGCAGCCCCAGCAGGTTCAAGAGGGTGGACTTGCCCGAGCCGGAACGGCCGACGATGCTCACGTGATCGCCCACGGACACCGTGAGGTTCACGCCCCGGAGGATGTGCAGCGGCTCGTCATCCGGCAGCTCCACGGTGCGGGTGACGCCCTCGAGCTCGAGGAGCGGCCGTGCCTCGCTCACTTGCAGACCGATGAGCCGTCGGGGTTCACGATGCACTCGCCCGTGCCGGGCACCGCCACGGCGCCCGGGACGAACTGGAGGATCATGTCGCCCTCCTTCACACCGTCTTTGATCTCGACGTTGACGCCGTCGTTCAGGCCGAGGGTCACGGGCCGCACCTCGGTGGTGCCGTCCGGCAGCACGAAGTAGACGTTGCCGGTCTGCGCCGAGCCCTCGACGGCCGTGATGGGAACGACGAGCACGTTCTCGGCGACACCGCCGGCGATCACCATGGTCGCCGACAGCCCGGGGAAGACGGTCACGTCGGTGGGCACCGCGCAGCGCACCGTGGTCGTGGAGGTCGACGCGCCGTCGCCGGTTCCGGAGCCCGTGGACGCGCTGATCGCGAGACCCGTGCAGGTGAACGGCGCCGGGCCGCCCGTGATCGTGACCTGCGCCTCGGTGGGCTGGTTGAGCAGGCGGTACTGCTGCTCGGGGGCGATCGTGCCGCTTACGTTGAAGGTCGCGGGCGACACCTTGCCGACGTCGTCCCCGACCGAGAAGCTCTGGCCCTCGAGCGCCGTGAACGTGGAGAGCGTGCCCGCGATGGGCGCCACGACCGTTTCGTAGTCGACGTACTGCGTGCCATCCGGATTGGTGATCTCGGCGCGCAGGCGCAGGATCTCGGTACCGGCGGCGACCTGCTGCCCCGCGGAGACGTAGACGTCGCGCACGACGCCCGAGAGTGTTGCCTTGATCGAGACCGGGCTGTCGTTCGTGACCGTGCCCGTGACCGTGACATCGTTCTGGATCGTGCCGATCGCGACGGCGACCTGCGGCTCGACGATCTCACCGGTCGGCTTCGCGGAGTCGTCGATGACGGGGTCGGCGAAGAACGCGATCTTCACGAGCGCCGCGGCGATGGCAGCGAAAACGAGAATGCGGAGGATGGGGAATACCCATTTGCGCGCAATGGACACGGTGATACTCCCCAGGTTGTGATGCAGTCGGCTCCGCCACACTATCCGGGGCGCGGGTCTAGCGAATCATCCCAGAGACGGATCTGGCCAGCCCAACGTTTTCCCCACCTCGAACGTCCGGGGCCGCCCGACGGCTACGACGGGCCCGCGTCCCGACGCTCGCTGCGCAGCATCGTCGTCGAGTTTCCGACGCGACCGACCGGGACGAAGCCCTGCTTGCGGTAGAGCTCCTCCGCGGGATTGCCGTCCTCCACGCTCAGGCTGAGGTCTGAGTTCGAGGCGGCGATGAGGGCCGTGAGCAGGGCGCGCCCGATGCCCTCGCCGCGGCGGCCCTCGACGACTCCCATGCTGATCTCGGGGGTGTCGTCGGCGACGAACCCGTAGCTGGCGTCGTCGGCCGTGAAGTACCTGGTCCAGATGGCGCCCACCTGCTCGCCGCCGCGATCGGCGACGAGCCCGAAGTCGGTGGAGCGCGGGAAGCCGCCGAGGTACTTCTGGAACGTGGCATCCGTGTGCCAGTACTCGGCGCCCTTGGCGGTCGCCGGGTTCCAGTCCATGGCGATGACGAAGACCTCTTCGAGGAAGGGCAGGTCTGCGACGGTAGCCCTCCTCGTCGTGGTCATTGCTACGCCTCGATAACTACGGGCACGATCATCGGGCGGCGGCGGTGCTGGGTGTTCACCCAGCGGCCGACGGTGCGCCGCACCACCTGCGCGAAGGCGTGCGTGTCGCGGGTGCCGTTCTCCGCGGCATCCGTGAGGGCCTTGAGGATCTGCGGCTTGACCGCGTCGAAGACGTCCTCGTCCTCCGCGAACCCGCGGGCCTGGATCTCCGGGCCCACGATGACCTTGCCGGTCTGCGGGTCGACGGCGACGAAGATGGAGATGAAGCCCTCCTCGGCGAGGATGCGGCGGTCCTTGAGGTCGGCGTCAGTGATCTCGCCCACACTCGAGCCGTCGACGTAGACGTAGCCCAGGTCGAGCTGGCCCACCACGGTCGCCACCCCGTCGCGGAGGTCGATGACCGTGCCGTCCTCGGCGATGATCGTGTTCTCCTCGGGCACGCCCGTCGCGATGGCGAGGTTGGCGTTGGCCACGAGGTGGCGCTGCTCGCCGTGCACGGGGAGCACGTTGCGGGGCTTGAGGATGTTGTAGCAGTAGAGCAGCTCGCCAGCGGCGGCGTGGCCGGAGACGTGCACCTTGGCGTTGCCCTTGTGCACGACGGTCGCGCCGAGCTTCATGAGGCCGTTGATGACCCGGTAGACGGCGTTCTCGTTGCCGGGGATGAGCGAGCTCGCGAGGATGACGGTGTCGCCCTTGCCGACCTCGATCTGGTGCTCCATGTTCGCCATGCGCGCGAGAACTGCCATGGGCTCGCCCTGGCTGCCCGTCGACATGTACACGAGCCGGTCATCCGGGAGGTCCGCTGCCTTCTTGGCGTCGAGCAGCACGCCATCGGGAACCTTGAGGAAGCCGAGGTCGGCGGCGATGCCCATATTGCGCACCATCGACCGGCCCATGAGCACGACTTTGCGGTTGTTCGCGACGGCGGCGTCGAGCACCTGCTGCACGCGGTGCACGTGGCTCGAGAAGCTCGCGACGATCACGCGGCGCGGGGCCTTGGCGATGACCGCCTCGATGACGGGGCCGATGTCGCGCTCGTTGGGCGTGAAGCCCGGCACGTCGGCGTTCGTGGAGTCGGGCAGGAAGAGGTCGACGCCCGCCTCACCCAGCCGCGCGAACGCGCGCAGGTCGGTGATCCGGTCGTCGAGCGGGAGCTGGTCCATCTTGAAATCGCCCGTGTGCAGCACCACACCGGCCTTGGTCGTGATGGCCACGGCGAGTGCATCGGGGATGGAGTGGTTGACCGCGATGAACTCGAGGTCGAACGGGCCGAGCTGCTCGTGCTGGCCCTCCCGGACCGTGAGCGTGTACGGCTGGATGCGGTGCTCCTTGAGCTTCGCCTCGATGAGCGCGAGCGTGAGCGTGGAGCCGACGAGCGGGATGTCCTGACGCAGCTTGAGGAGGTACGGCACCGCGCCGATGTGGTCCTCGTGGCCGTGGGTCAGCACGATGCCGAGCACGTCGTCGAGCCGGTCGCGGATCGAGCTGAAGTCGGGCAGGATCAGGTCGACGCCCGGCTGGTTCTCCTCGGGGAAGAGCACTCCGCAGTCGACGATGAGCAGTTTGCCGTCGATCTCGTAGGTGGTCATGTTGCGCCCGATCTCGCCGAGTCCGCCGATCGGCGTGACACGGAGAGTTCCTGGAGCGAGGGCTGGGGGGTCGTAGATCGAAACGGGCATGTGCTGCTTCCTAGCGGGTTGTGCCCGCCACCTTGGGTAGTGCGCCGCCCGCGGCCGCATTTCGGTCGGGCCGGAAATTGTCGAAGCTCACGCCGGGGATGTCCTTCACGAGGGCGATGTCATCTTCGATGATCGCCGCCTCGTTCTCCTCCGGGCCGACGAGCGGGAGCCTCACGCGCGGGCTCTCGATGCGCCCGAGGCCGTGCAGGATGTACTTCGCCGCGACCGTGCCGGGCACGTGGGTCATCACCGCGCGCACGAGCGGCTCGAGGGCCTTGTGCGCCGCGGTCGCCGTCGCGAGGTCGCCCTTGTTGACGGCGTCGACGATCTGCCGGTACGGGGTCGCGGTGATGTTCGCGGTGACGCCGATGAGGCCGGTCGCGCCGATCGCGAGGTGCGGCAGCACGTTGGCGTCGTCGCCGGAGAAGTAGAGCAGGTCGGTGTTGTTGAGCACGCGGCTGACCTCGCTGAAGTCGCCCTTGGCGTCTTTGACGGCGCGGATGTTCGGGTGCTTCGACGCGCGCAGGAGCGTCTCGTACTTGATCGGGATGCCCGTGCGCCCGGGGATGTCGTACAGGATCACGGGGAGCTCTGTCGCATCGGCGATGAGGCGGAAGTGCGTGAGCACCCCGGCCTGGGTGGGCTTGTTGTAGTAGGGCGTGACGATCATCGCGGCGTCGGCGCCGGCCTTGACCGCGGCCTTGTGCAGTTCGATGGCGTGCGCGGTCTCGTTCGAGCCACCCGCCATGATGATCTTCGCGCGCCCGTCGGCGACCTTCTTCGCCACCTCGACGAGGCGCAGCTTCTCGGGATCGGTGAGGGTCGAGGTCTCGCCCGTGGTGCCGCTGATGACGATGCCGTCGCTGCCGGCGGTGATCACATCGTCGAGGTGCTTCTCGACGCCGGCCCAGTCGACTTCACCGTCTGCGGTGAACGGGGTGATGAGTGCGACGAGCACCTGTCCGAAAGGATTGTCAGTAGACACGGGTTACAGCTTACGGCGCGACTCGTCCGTTCTCGGTGAAGGCGGCGTGGGTGAGGGGCATGAGGCCCGCCCACAGGTCCTCCATCTTCTCCGCGGCCATCTCGATCTCGCGCTGCGGGAAGGAGGGGAAGTGCGAGCCCTCGCGCTTGGTGCGCAGCGAGATGAAGTTCATGAGCGAGCGCGCGTTGACGGTCACGTACATCGACGAGTAGATGCTGAGCGGCAGGACGATGCGGGCGACCTCGCGGGCGATGCCCGCGTCGAGCATCCGTTGGTACGAGGCGTACGCGTCGGTCGCGACGCGCTTGGCCTCGGAGACCGCGAGCTCGGTCTGCTCCGGGCTGCCGGGGAGGAAGTCGTACGCCCCGGCCTTGCCCACCTGCACGAGGTTGCGCTCGGGTCCGGGCACGTAGAACACGGGCTTCAGCTCGCGGTAGCGACCGCTCTCTTCGTTGTACGACGCGATGCGGTGCCGCATGAACTCACGGAACACGAAGATCGGTGCCTGCACGTAGAACGTCATCGAGTTGTGCTCGAAGGGCGAGCCGTGGCGGTCGCGCATGAGGTAATTGATGAGTCCCTTCGAGCGGGAGGCGTCGAGCTCGGCATCCTGCGCAGCCTCGAGGGTCTGCTCGCCCTGGGTCGACACCCGGGCCGCGAACAGGACGTCGGAGTCGTGGGCTGACGAGCGCACGAGCTCCACAGTCACGTCGGAGCGGAACTCGGGCACGGGCGCGGGCGATTCGGTCTCAGGCACGGCCTCACGATAACCGACCGGCCCCCGTAACAGACCGCAACACTCCCCCGCGGGCACGGATGCGGTCGTACCGTGGCACCACCATGAACGCCGTCATCGTGATCGCAGCCCTCGTCGCGGGTACGACCGCGCTCGGCTTCGCGTGGCGACTCACCCAGGGCCGCGTGCGACGCACGGATGGCACGACCGTCGTGCGCGTCGCGGATCTGCCCGGCGTGAAGCGGTTCGCGCGCGGCGCCACGCTGCTGCAGTTCTCCACGGAGGTGTGCGCGCCATGCCGTGCGACCCACGCCGTGCTCGGGGATGTCGCATCCGGCCGGTCAGACGTCGACCACGTCGACCTCGACCTCACCCACCGCCCCGACCTGGCGAGCCGCTTCAACATCCTGCAGACCCCCACGACCCTGATCCTCGACCGCAAGGGCGTGGTGCGTGCCCGCATCGGCGGAGCGCCGCGCCGGGCCGACCTCACGAACGAACTCGAAAGGATCCTCGCCGCATGACGGAGACCGCCACCCGGCAGGCCGCGGGCATCGACCCGCGCGGGCCGCGTTTCAGCGCCGGCATCACCGCCGTGCTCCTCATCGTCGTCATCGGGCTCGGGCTCGCGGGGGCGGCACTCGCGTCGACGATCCTGTTCGCCGCGCTCACGCTGCTCTTCGCGTGGGGCGCCTTCGCGGGCGTGCAGCGCCACCCGTACGGCGCTCTGTACCGGGCGCTCATCCGCCCGCGCCTGAAACCGCCGACCGACCTGGAGGATCCGGTGCCCCCGACGTTCGCCCAGGGGGTCGGGTTCGTGATCAGCCTGGTCGGCCTCGTGCTCGGGCTTGCGGGCGTGCCGTACGCCGTAGTGATCGCCGCGGCCGCCGCGTTCGTCGCCGCCTTCCTCAACTCGGTGTTCGGCTACTGCCTCGGCTGCCAGCTGTACCTGCTGCTGGTGCGCGCGGGCCTTCTCGGCCGCTCGAAGGGTGCCGCCGCCGCCTGAGCGCGCCTAGTCTGGGACTGACGAAGGGAAACACCATGGCAGTCACCAGCGAAGCAACTACCCTCTGGTTCGGCGATCTGAAGAGCGGCTCCGGCACCACCTCGCTCGACTCGTCCGATGCGGCGGAGTTCCCCGTCAACTGGGCCGCGCGCTCCGAGGGCGTCTCCGGCAAGACCAACCCCGAGGAGCTGCTCGGCGCCGCGCACTCCGCGTGCTTCTCGATGGCGTTCGCGAACGCCCTCGCGGGCAACGGGACGCCGCCCGAGAGCCTGCAGGTCACGGCCGCGGTCACGTTCGTGCCCGGCGAGGGCATCACCGGCAGCCACCTCCTCGTGAGCGCCAAGGTCGCCGGCCTCTCCGACGACGACTTCCAGCGGCTCGCCGAGGATGCAAAGCAGAACTGCCCGGTGTCGAAGGCGCTGGCGGGAATCCCCATCACCCTCGAAGCGAGCCTGGCCTAGTCGTGCGGGTCGTCGTCGCGGGCGCATCCGGATTCATCGGCCGCGAGCTCACCGCCCAGCTGGAGGCCGACGGGCACACGGTGCTCAAGCTCGGCCGCAGCGCGCCGCGCTCCGACAACGAGTACCTCTGGCTGCCCGAGGCCCTCACCGTCGACCCGCGCGCGATCGAGGGTGCGGACGCCGTGGTCAACCTGGCGGGTGCCTCGACCGGCCGCATCCCGTGGACGCGCGCGTACAAGCGGGAGATCCTCTACTCCCGGGTGCGCAGCACGCAGACCATCACCGAGGCGATGGGCCGCGTGTCCGACCCGCCCACGATCCTGCTGAACGGCTCCGCGGTCGGGTACTACGGCGACCGACCGCACGAGATCCTCACCGAGCGCGCCACGAAGGGCGAGGGCTTCCTCGCCGACGTCGTCGAGGCGTGGGAGAAGGCGGCCCATGTTGCACCCGAGGGCACGCGCGTCGTCACGCTGCGCACCGGCGTGGTCGTGGGCAAGGGCGGGGCGTTCACGCCGCTCATCCCGCTGACGCGTGCCGGGCTTGCCGCGCGCTTCGGCTCGGGGCGGCAGAACTGGCCGTGGATCTCGCTCTACGACGAGGCCGCCGCGATCCGCCACCTGCTCACGTCGAAGCTCGACGGGGTCGTGAACCTCGCGGGTCCGACTCCGGCGACCTCACAGGAGATCACGGATGCCCTCGCCGACGCCCTCGGACGCTGGCACCCCTGGGTGGTCCCCGAGTTCGCGGTGAAGCTGCTCGGCGACGCGGGGCGCGACCTCCTGCTCCTCAGCCAGAACGTCGTACCGGAGCGCCTGCTCGCCGACGGCTTCACGTTCCGCCACGAGACCGCGCGGGAGGCTATCGAGCAGCTCGCTCGAGAGCTATAGCCTTGCGCGTCGCCCAGCGGGCGCGCCGGCGGTCGGCACTCGCGTCGTAGGCGAGCCCGAGTCGGAGCCACGCGCGCCACGACTCCGGATTCGCCTCGACCTCGGCCTGGTACGCGGGGAACTGCAGGTCTGCGGCGACCGGGTCGGTGCGCCCGCTCGGCAGCCGCGGCAGGTCGTCGACGGGCAGCCCGCCCTCCTCACCGAGGATCTTCAAGAGGCGCTCACCCCGCACGACGAACACGATGTCGGCGACGAGCACGCCGGCGCCGAGCACCGGCAGCACGATGAGGGCGAACCCCATGACCTTCGCGATCGGTGACGGATCGCCGATCAGCAGCAGTGCGTAGTTGGTCACGAAGACCAGGTAGATGACGAGCAGCGCCGCCATCACGAGGG
>CAIXMB010000092.1 GCA_903920435.1 uncultured Actinomycetes bacterium | reverse complement strand
GACTTGCCCCACGACGTTGTCCTCGAGTTGGTGGCGCAGGTCGGCGATGGGCACGAACTCGAGCGGGGCCGCCGAGGCGAGCCCGGCGTTGTTCACGAGGCCGTGCAGCTCGCCCGCCTCGCCGATCACGTCCGCCGCCGCCGCGATGTGGTCCTCATTCGTCACGTCGAGGATCAACGGCACGATGCCGGATGCCTCTGCCGCCAGCCGCTCGCCGTCTTCCGCCTTGCGCACCCCCGCGAACACGCGGAAGCCGTGCTGGGCGAGCAGGACGGCGGTGGCCCGCCCGATGCCGGTGGACGCGCCGGTGACGAGTACTGATCTCATGACCCGAGCGTAGCGAAACGCGCCGGACATCTTGGGCGAGCAGAATCGGCGCATGCTGCTCGTGACCAACGCCCTCGTCATTACCGTCGCCTCTGACCAGCCCGACGTCATCGCCGACGGGTGGATGCTCGTCGCCGACGACGGCCGCATCGACTCGCTCGGCTCCGGCACTGCCCCGACCGCCGCGGGTGCGCGCGTGCTCGACGTGGGCGGCGCGTTCGTGGCGCCAGGCTTCGTCTCGTCGCACAGCCATCTCTTCACGAGTGGACTGCGCGGCCTGGGCGTCGACCAGACCCTGTACGGCTGGTGCGACTCGATGCTCGGCTTCACGGCAGGAATGAGCGCCGAGAACATCTACTGGTCGAGCCTGCACGGCGCGCTCGACTTCCTCTCCAACGGCGTGACCACCGCCTTCGACTTCACCGATCCGCGGCTGTCATGGGTGCCCATGGTCGACGGCGTGCGCAGCGGGAACGGCGCGCTGCGCGACCTGGACTACGTGCTGCGCCAGGCCGACGCGAAAGCCGACAGCGGCATCAGGTACATCAACGCCGTCGGCATGGACGTGACCGTCGGCACCGACGACGAGATCTTCGAGCGCCTCGGCGCCGCGGTGGCGCACGACGCCGCGGCGGACCACCACCGGATGCTCGGCTCGGCCGTGTTCGGCGCCGTGCAGTGGTCGCCGCGGCGGGATGCCGCCGAGCTCGAGGTCGAGGCCATGCGTCGCTTCGGCATCATCAACCAGGCGCACTTCCTCGAGACGCGCCAGGAGGTCGAACTGCAGCGCTCCAAGTTCGAGTGGTATGCGGGTGCCGGGGCGCTCGGGCCCTCGCTCATCTTCGGCCACTTCATCCAGACCACCCCCGAGATCATCGATCGCGCGGCCGCAGCCGGTAGCGGCATGTCGTGGCAGCCGGCCTCCAACGGGCGCCTCGCTTCGGGCATCGCCGACCTCGGGCACATCCGCGCGAGCGGCATGCGGGTGGGGGTGGGCCTCGACGACCAGGCCTGCACCGACGTCTCCGACCCTTGGCAGAACATGCGCATCGGCATCTACCAGCAGCGCGCCGCGACGGGCGATCCGAACGCGATGTCGCCCGCCGACATGCTCCGGATGCACACCCTCGGCTCCGCGCAGGTGCTCGGCATCGACGCGCACGTGGGCAGCCTCGAGCCCGGCAAGTTCGCGGACTTCGTCGTGGTCGACCCGCGCTCCCCCGACGTCGGGCCGCTCTGGCACCCCCTCGAGACCTACGTGCTCTCCACCTCGCTGCGCAACCTCAAGCAGGTCTACGTGGGCGGCGAGCTCGTCGACGAGAACGGCGTCTCGACGAACCCGCTCGCCGCCGAGGCTTCGGCCAGGGTGCACGAGCAGCTGCCCGCGCTCGCGGCGCGGAACGGCTGGCCGGCCTAGGCGGACACCACTACTCCGTCGCGGGCGGGCGTCGGTCGGCGCACGATGACGATCACGGCGGCGACCACGGCGAGTGCGGCGATGGTGATCGCCGCGGCGAGGGTGGGGGCATCCGGCTGCACTATGGACTGGCCGCGCAGCGCCTGCACGGTCAGCAGCGCGAGCGTGAGCGCGTAGGTCACGGTGACGATGGCGACGAGGCGGAACCGCACGGTCGCATCGCGGAGGCGGGACACCCGCCGGGCGAGAACCTCTATCACGATAAGGGCCAGCGGGATGAGCTGCAGCGCGTGCATGCCGACGAAGTGCGGGATGCGCAGGTCGCCGGCGACGGTGCTCCAGCCGAGCACCGGCAGTCCGGGCCCGCCGTCGGCCTGACCGACGGTGTGCGCGCCGATGACGCCCTGGTAGTTGCTAATCTGGTCGCCCTGCGGGCCGGTCATCAGGAACGCGAGGCCCATGCCGACGAGCGCGATGATCGCTCCGGCGCGGATCGCGAGCGAGCGGGCGCGATCACCGAGCGCGTTGCGGAAGAGCAGGATGCTCACGACGAAGGTGGCCGCCCACACCGCGGTGATCGAGAACGCCATGACCGCCCAGAGCGCGGTGTTGAGCGGGGTGGAGACGTTGAAGTGGCTCGTGGTCTCGGTGGCGGCGGCGCCCACGATGATGACCATCTCGACGAGGATGAGCACGGCGCTCGCCGTACCCGCCCACCACGCCAGACGCCGGAACCGGGTGAGCTGCCCGATCAGCCACGACCACGTGAAGGCGTAGATCGCCGTGGAGAGGGAGAACTTCAACGGCTTCTCCCACACGTCGACGCCGAGGAGCTGCCGGTGGTCCACGGCGAGGGCGACGATGCAGAAGAGGGCGAGCGCGGTCATTGCCGCGCCGAACCAGAGGAGGGGGCGGTGCCAGGTGACGGTCATGATCAGTCCTTCGTGGGTGCGGGAAACTGCTGGTTGGAGACGTGCTCCTGCGCCATGCGGCGCAGGGAGGCGACGAGCGCGTCGCCCAGGATCGTGCCGACGACCACGGTTTCCGACATGGCTTCCACGTCGGTCTGCCGTGCGACGGACGCGAGGTCTGCCGTGGCGATGAGCTCCGCCGCGTCCGCGTAGCCCTCCCAGATGTGCGCGAGCTCCGGATGCCCGACCCCCCGGTACGTATCGAGCACCCGCGCGGCACCGTGCATTCCCGGGTTCTCGGGCGAGACGTGCCACCCGCGCTCGGCGACGAGGTCGCGGACGGCACGGGTGCCGTTGGTCTCCCCCTCCACCGGCTCGTAGAGGCTCGCGTCGGAGATCGCGTGCTGCGCGACACCGAACACCCACGTCAGCGGCAGTCCCTGGGTGTCGATCGCGGCGAGCACCTCCTTCGCCGTGGCGATCGGCAGCCCGCCCACGTCGAGCAGCGCGCGGATGAGCCGCAGTCGCTGCGCGTGGGTGTCGTCGTAGCTCGCCTGGTTCGCACTCGTCAACTCGCCCGGAGGCAGGAGCCCTTCGCGCAGGTAGTACTTGATCGACGGCACGGCGACGCCGGTCGCTGAGCTGAGTTCGGAGATGCGCACATGGATAGTGTAACTATCGGATAGTGCGACTGTCTATGTGCGAGTTCGCCGTGAGTAGGCGATCGCCGCGCTCGCGACCCCGACGATGAACGCCGCGATGCCGAGGATGTAGCCGGCGATGCTCACGAAACCGGTGGAGAACTCGAAGAACGGGTAGGGCACCCAGCCTGTGAGCGCGCCGCGCACGAGAGTGAACGCGACCCACGCGAGCGGGAAGATCACGACGACGCGCAGCGCAGACCAGCCGAGCCGTGGGCGCCCGGGCGACAGGAGCCAGTCGAGCACGATGACGATCGGAATCCAGACGTGCATGATCTCGCCGGGCCAGGGCACGACGACGTAGCCCTCGTCGGGGATGCCGCGCAGCAGGACGTTGTACACCACGGCCATCACGACCGCGTACGCGACGATGGAGACCCGCACCGTCGTGTACAGCACCGTATCGGTCGGTCTCGTCAGCGCCATCCAGCCGCCGACGAGGAGCACGACGCTCATGATCATCGCCGACTCGATGGTGAAGTAGGCGAAGTACTGGTCGGGGATCATGTCGGCGTGGGTGACCTTGTCGACGATCTGGAAGACAAGGGCACCGAGGAGTACGACCCCGGCGGCCAGGCGGAGAATGCCGGTGACCCGCCGCCCGGTCGACACGGTGGACTGGGCCGGCGCTGCTGACATCGTCGTCATGTCGCACACCCTATCGCGCCGCCGGCGGACGCAGAACGGCCCCGGTCGGATGACCGGGGCCGTTCTGAGAGCCGTGGCTAGCGGGCTGCGCTGCCCTCGACGTGCGTAG
>CAIXMB010000091.1 GCA_903920435.1 uncultured Actinomycetes bacterium | reverse complement strand
GCGCAGTTCGCCGCGCACCGCTTTCCGCGCACGGAGTGGTTCGCCGTTCACGACGAGTTGCTCGACCACATCGCCGACCTCGCCGCGGGAGTGGACGACCCGTGGGCGCGCTACGACCTGTGGCTCGGCCGGGAGCTAGCGCGCAGGGGCTGAGCGCGCAACCCCCGGCGCCACTTCGCGGGCCGTGCCTAGCATGGGGACGTGCCCACCACCATGCCCGCCCCCACGGCCCACGACATACGCCTCGACGTCATCTCCATGAACGAGTGGCGGGTCTGCGACCGCCGCGTTCCGCAGAGCGACTCGCGCTGCGTGCTCGGATTCATCGAGCGCCGCGGCTTCGAGTACGAGGTGATCTCGGTGCTCCAGCCGGGGCCGGTCCGCACCTTCGGCTCGCTCGCGTCGGCGACCCTGTCGTTCTCCGAATGAGCGACATCGAATTCTGGCCGGGGTCTGCCTACCCCCTCGGCGCGACCTTCGACGGCAGTGGCACCAACTTCGCCCTCTTCAGCGAGATCGCCGAGAAGGTCGAGCTCTGCCTCTTCGACGACGACGGCAACGAGACCCGAGTGGCCTTCGCGGAGTCCGACGCCTACGTCTGGCACGCCTACCTGCCCGGCGTGCGGGCCGGGCAGCGGTACGGCTACCGCATCACGGGCCCCTACGACCCGGCGCAGGGCCAGCGCGCGAACCCCAACAAGCTCCTGCTCGACCCCTACGCGAAGGCCACGTGCGGCGAGATCGACTGGGACCAGTCGCTGTTCTCCTACGACTTCAACGACCCGGATGCCCGCAACGACGACGACTCCGCAGCGCACATGATGTACGGGGTCGTCGTGAACCCGCACTTCGACTGGGCGGGCGACCAGAGCCCGCGCATCCCGTACAACCGCACGGTGATCTACGAGACCCACGTCAAGGGCCTCACCCAGCTGCACCCCGACATCCCCGAAGCTCAGCGGGGGACATACAGCGCCCTCGGGCACCCCGCGGTCATCGAGCACCTCACCAGGATCGGCGTCACGTCGCTGGAGCTCATGCCGGTGCACCAATTCGTGAACGACTCCACGCTGCAGGAGAAGGGCCTCTCGAACTACTGGGGCTACAACACGATCGGCTTCTTCGCGCCGCACTCCGGCTACTCGTCGAGCGGCGATCGCGGCGAGCAGGTCGACGAGTTCAAGTCGATGGTCCGCTCGCTGCACCAGGCGGGCATCGAGGTCATCCTCGACGTGGTCTACAACCACACCGCGGAGGGCAACCACCTCGGTCCGACGATCTCGTTCCGGGGCATCGACAATGCGGGCTACTACCGGCTCGTCGAGGACGACCTGCAGTTCTACATGGACTACACGGGCACCGGCAACACGTTCAACGTGCGCCACCCGCACTCCCTGCAGCTCATCATGGACTCGCTGCGCTACTGGGTGACCGAGATGCACGTCGACGGCTTCCGGTTCGACCTCGCCGCAACGCTCGCGCGCGAGTTCTTCGACGTGGACAAGCTCTCGACGTTCTTCGAGCTCGTGCAGCAGGACCCGATCGTCTCGCAGGTGAAGCTCATCGCCGAGCCGTGGGACGTCGGGCCCGGCGGCTACCAGGTGGGCAACTTCCCGCCCCAGTGGACGGAGTGGAACGGCAAGTACCGCGACACGGTCCGCGATTTCTGGCGGGGCGAGCCGGCGACGCTCGGCGAGTTCGCCGAGCGCTTGGGCGGATCGGCCGACCTGTACGAGGGCGAGGGACGCCGCCCCGTGGCATCCATCAACTTCGTCACCGCGCACGACGGATTCACGCTGCTCGACCTGGTGTCCTACAACGAGAAGCACAACGACGCGAACGGGGAGGACGGCAACGACGGCGAGTCGAACAACCGGTCGTGGAACAGCGGGGCGGAGGGCCCCACCGACGACCCCGCCGTCAACGAGTTGCGCCGCCGGCAGCAGCGCAACTTCCTTGCGACGCTGCTGCTCTCGCAGGGTGTGCCCATGATCGCGCACGGCGACGAGCTCGGCCGCTCGCAGTCGGGAAACAACAACACCTACGCGCAGGACTCCGAGCTGAGCTGGGTGCACTGGGACGACGCCGACCAAGACCTCATCGAGTTCACGGCCGGCCTCGCCCGACTGCGCGCCAAGCACCCGACGTTCCGGCGCGTGCGCTTCTTCAACGGCCGGCCAGTCACGCGCGGTGCGGGCGAACCGCTTCCGGATATCGAGTGGCTCAACACCGAGGCAGCACAGATGACCGACGAGGACTGGGATACCGACTTCGTGAAGGCCGCTGGGGTGTTCCTGAACGGCCAGGGCATCCGTGGTCGCGACCCCCGCGGCCAGCGGATCACCGATGACAACGCCCTGCTCTACTTCAATGCGTCGGAGAACGACGTCGACTTCCAGCTGCCGTCTGAGGAGTACGGATCGCACTGGGAGATCGTCGTCGACACGGCTGAGGGCGAGAGCGACGAGCACGTTCCCGCCGGATCGCCGCTGCACGTGAAGGCGCGTTCGATGATCGTGCTCATGGCGCGGCCGTGACGGTACCCGTCTCGACGTACCGCGTGCAGGTGCGTGCATCGTTCGACCTGTTCGCGACCGCGGCCATCGTCGACTACCTGCACGCGCTCGGCGTCGACTGGATCTACCTCTCACCGCTCCTGCAGGCGGAGGAGGGCTCCGACCACGGCTACGACGTGACCGACCACTCGCGCATCGACGAGTCGCGCGGCGGCGCGGCCGGGCTCGCGGCGCTCTCGGCGGCCGCGCGGGCGAAGGGCATGGGCGTACTCGTTGACATCGTGCCCAACCACATGGGGGTCGCGACTCCCGCCCAGAACGCGTGGTGGTGGGATCTGCTCCTGAACGGTCGCGCGTCGAAGTACGCGGAGGCGTTCGACATCGACTGGGAGTTCTCGCCGCGGTTGCGCATCCCGGTCTTGGGCGACCCTTCGACAGACTCAGGGCAGGCGACCGACGACCTTCGAGTCATCGACGGGCAGCTCGACTACTTCGGGCTCCGGTTCCCGATCGCCGCGGGCACGGAGGGCGGCACTCCCGCCGAGGTGCACGCGCGACAGCCGTACGAGCTCGTCGACTGGCGCCGCGCGGACTCTGAGTTGAACTACCGGAGGTTCTTCGCGGTGAACTCGCTCGCGGGCATCCGGGTCGAGGTGCCGTGGGTGTTCGGTGAGTCGCACTCCGAGATCGTGCGCTGGTTCGACGAGGGGCTCGTCGACGGGTTGCGCGTCGACCACCCCGACGGCCTGCTCGACCCCGGCCGCTACCTGGACGACCTCGCCACGGCCACCGGGTCGGCCTACGTGCTCGTCGAGAAGATCCTCGAGGGCGACGAACGGATTCCCGCCCACTGGCAGGCCGCGGGCACCACCGGGTACGACGCCCTGGGCGACATCGACCGGGTGCTCGTCGACCCGCGCGGACGGGCGCGCCTCGACCGCCTCGAGGACGCGCTGCACGACGACGAGGATGCCCCGCGCTGGGCCGACCTCATCCACGACACCCGGCGCGGCATCGCCGACGGCATCCTGCGCTCCGAGATCCTGCGGATCGCAAGGCTGGTTGAGCTTGTCGAAACCGACAAGGCCGCTGACGCCATCGCCGAGCTCACCGCGTGCTTCCCCGTCTACCGCACCTACCTGCCCTACGGCTCCGAGCACCTCGACGCGGCCGCGTCCGACGCCGCGCGGCGCCGGCCCGACCTGATCCCGACGCTCGACGCACTCCTGCCGGTGCTGAGCGACCCCGCGCATCCGGCCGCCCAGCGCCTGCAGCAGACGACGGGCATGGTCATGGCCAAGGGCGTCGAGGACACCGCGTTCTACCGGTACTCGCGCCTCGCCTCGCTCACCGAGGTCGGGGGCGACCCCGCGGAGTTCTCGATCACGCTCGACGAGTTCCATGCCCGGCAGGAGACGCGGCACGCCGTGTTCCCCGCCTCGCTCACGACCCTCAGCACCCACGACACCAAGCGGGGTGAGGACGTTCGGGCGCGCATCGACGTGCTCTCCGAGCTGCCCGACGAGTGGCGCTCCACCCTCACCCGGCTGCGCGAGCTGGCGCCCCTCGGCGACGGCCCGCTCGAGAACGTGCTGTGGGAGTCGATCGTCGGCGCCTGGCCCGCGTCGCGTGAGCGACTGCACGCCTACGCCGAGAAGGCCGCGCGTGAGGCCGGCACCTCGACGGGCTGGGCCGCGCCCGATGCCGACTTCGAGGCACGGATGCACCGGCTCGTCGACTCCGCATTCGACAACCCGGCCGTGGCCGAGGTGCTCGGGGCCATCGTCGACCGCATCGCCGCACCCGGGTGGTCGAACTCCCTCGCCGCGAAGCTCATCCAGCTCGCCGCGCCGGGCGTGCCCGACGTGTACCAGGGCAGCGAGCTGTGGGAGGACTCGCTCGTCGACCCCGACAACCGCCGCGCCGTCGACTTCGACGAGCGCCGGTTGCTGCTCGAGGCCGTCGACGAGGGAGCGCATCCGGCCGTCGACGCGTCGGGGGCCGCGAAGCTGCTGGTGACCGCGAAGGCGCTGCGGCTGCGCCGCGACCGGCCGGAGCTGTTCACCCGCTACACCGCCCTCGCCGCGATCGGCGAGGCAGCCGACCACCTCGTGGCGTTCGACCGCGGTGGCGCCGTGGCGCTCGCGACTCGGCTGCCCGTGGGCCTGAAGACGCGCGGCGGTTGGGGTGACACCGTCGTCCTCCTGCCGCAGCGCCCCGTGACCGACGTGATCACGGGCCGGCAGTTCGACGGCGGCGAGCTGCGCGTCGCCGACCTGCTGTGGCGCTACCCCGTCGCGCTCCTCGACTCATGACGTTCGAGGTCTGGGCGCCGCGCGCCGACTCGGTGCTGCTGCAGCTCGAGTCGGTCAGCTACCCGATGACCGAGAACGACGGGTGGTGGTCGGCGAACGTCGACTGGCGGTCGGACGCCGACTACGGCTATATCGTCGACGGCGACCTGCTACCGGATCCCCGCTCCCGCCGCCAGCCCGCCGGCGTGCACGGCCTCTCGCGCACCTACGCCCCCGCAACGCCGAGCCCGGGCCCCGGCCGTGAACTCGCGGGCGGAGTCATCTACGAGCTGCACATCGGCACCTTCACCCCGGGCGGCACCCTCGACTCGGCGATCGAGCGCCTCGACCACCTGGTCGAGCTCGGCGTCGACTTCGTCGAGGTGCTGCCGGTCAACGGGTTCAACGGCACGCACAACTGGGGCTACGACGGCGTGCTCTGGTACACCGTCCATGAGGGTTACGGCGGCCCGCCCGCCTACCAGCGCTTCGTCGACGCGTGCCACGCGCGCGGCCTCGCGGTGATCCAGGACGTCGTGTACAACCACCTGGGCCCGAGCGGCAACTACCTGCCGAAGTTCGCGCCGTACTTCGTGGAGGGGCATTCCAACACGTGGGGCGACACGATCGACCTCTCGGTCGGCGAGGTTCGGGAGTACATCATCGGTAACGCCCTCATGTGGTTACACGACTACGGGGTCGACGGGCTGCGGCTCGACGCCGTGCACGCCCTCGTCGACGACTCCGAGCCGCACCTGCTCCAGGAGCTCGCCGAGCGCACGGAGCCGGCGATCCTCATCGCCGAGTCCGACCTCAACGACCCCCTTCTCGTCACCCCGCGCGCCGAGGGCGGCTACGGGCTCACCGCCCAGTGGAGCGACGACTACCACCACGCTGCCCACGTCGCCCTGACGGGCGAGACGTCCGGCTACTACGCCGACTTCGACTCGCTCGAGGCGCTCGCCAAGGTCATGACGCGCGGGTTCTTCCACGACGGCACCTACTCGTCGTTCCGCGAGCGCGACCACGGCGTGCCCATCGACACCGAGCGCATGCCCACATGGCGGCTCGTGACCTTCACGCAAGACCACGACCAGATCGGCAACCGGGCGATCGGCGACCGGCTCACCGCGACGCTCGACCGCTGTCGCCTCGACATCGAGGCGGTGCTCACCCTGCTGGGGCCGTTCACCCCGATGATCTTCATGGGCGAGGAGTGGGGCGCGTCCACGCCGTGGCAGTTCTTCACGTCGCATCCGGAGCCCGACCTCGGCACAGCGACGGCGGAGGGCCGCATCGCGGAGTTCGCGCGTATGGGGTGGGACGCGGCATCCGTGCCCGACCCGCAGGACCCGGCGACCTTCGAGCGCTCGAAGCTGCAGTGGGACGAGCTCGACCAGCCCACGCACCGCACCCAGTTCGACCTGTACCGCAGGCTCATCGAGCTGCGACGACGGATGCCCGCCCTCACCGACCCGCGGTTCACGACGGTCTCGTGCGCCTACGACGAGGAGGAGCGCTGGTTCCGCCTCGACCGGGAGGGCGTGAGCGTGGTCATCAACTTCGCCGACGAGCCCCGCACCGTGCCGGCGTCGGGCGGCATCGTGCTCGCGACGGGGGACGCCGCCTCCGACGGCTCCACCGTCACGCTCGCCGCGGCGAGCGCCGCGGTGCTGGTTGAGTCGGCCGCCCGCGGCCGTATCG
>CAIXMB010000090.1 GCA_903920435.1 uncultured Actinomycetes bacterium | reverse complement strand
GGGAGGCGGAAAGAAGAACGCCGTGCACATGGCACTCGCTGACCCGGACGCCGCGGAATTCGAGTCCTGAATCCAGCTCAGTAGGCCGTTTCCCTACTGTGCGCCCGCTCCCCCGCGCGCCACACTGGCGCCATGACTGCGGCGGAGGGCGAGCAGAAGCGTCGGGGGTTCTTCGCCCGCGTGATGCGCACGAGGGCATTCGTCATCGTCGCGGGCGCGCTCGCCCTCGCCCTGATCGCGACGACGGTGTTCGTCGCCATCCAGAAGTTCGGCCCGAAGTCCCTGGACGCGCAGGCGGCTCCGACGGCGCCCAGCGAGTTCCCGCTCGAGCTCATGGCGGTCGGGTCGGCAGCGGTCAAGCGCGGTGAGACCGCCACCCTCTCGTTGCGCGGCATCTCGGACTCCGCCATCACCCGCGTCGAGCTGTGGGAGGACGACAACCTCTGGGTCGCGATCGACGACCCCGCCCAGGAGGAGGTCGCGGCCGGGCAGTTCGTCGACCTGACCATCGACTACGTGCCGGTCGTGGCGGGCCCGCACTCCCTCGTCGCGCGGGCCATCGACGCCGAGGGCCACGTCGCCCAGTCCCTCGCGATGCCCGCCGCCGTGCTCGACCTGCCGCAGGATCTCGTGGTCACGGTCGCGCCGGCGATCCTCGTACCGGGTCTTCCCGTCGCACTGCCCATCTCGCTGCACCCGGTGCAGGGCGACACCCTCGCGGCGGTCGCGGGCCGGCTCGCCGTTGCCGAGACCTCGCTCGTCGTCACGGGCGGAGTCGCCGGCGTGAGCAACCTCCTCGACCCCCGCGTGCTCGTGCGCGCTCCCCTGCCGAGCGCCACCCTCACCGACCGGTCGAGCTTCCACTTCCCCGTCTCCGACTGGCTGCCCGGCATCAGCGCCAAGGTCGACGGATGCTCGGCAGTGGTCACCTCGAAGAACACCTCGAGCTCGCAGTTCGTGTACGCCTCCCCCGACTTCCAGCGCGTGGGAGAGGTTGCCGCGGGCGGCTCCACGACCCTCAGCATGCTGCCACTGGGCACCACGACCCTCGTCGCGTACACCCCGGGGTCGACGTCACCCTCCTCGCCCGTCTCCGTCCTGATCCCCGACGAGTGCCTGCAGCAGGGCTGGACGGGCGACGTGATGCTCTCCACCACGACGCTCATCAGCTCGGTGAACGTGCAGAACGCCTACCTCTACCTCTCGATCGACCAGGGCGAGTGGCAGCGCGTGCCGGCGAATGAGGGCGAGTTCCTGCCCGCGAGCAACCTGGTGAGCATCGCGCAGTACCTGCGCATCCCCAACTACGACCAGCTCGACCTCGAGCTGTGGAGCTACAGCGACGGGGAGGCTGCGCGCGCGGCATCCGGTCAGTTCTGCCTGAAGGACGTTCCGAACGTGAGCATCGACAACTCGTCGGGCTCGGGCGGGCGCTGTATGCCCGAGGGCGCGCGGCCGGGTGCGGGGTTCGACGACTACCCCAAGACGATCGAGATCTCGGCTCCCGCGTACTCCGTGGGCGCGTCGCCGTACAGTCCGCACGTCGGTGCGGTGCCCGCTGAGTTGCAGGCCGAGCAGTGGCTGACCTTCTCCGGCCCCGGAACCGTGCCGCTCACCATCACCTCGCCGAACCCGCACGTCGAGAGCGCCGTGCTGCAGTTCTCCTACCTGCCGCTCTCGCAGTCGTCCACGTCGATCGAGCCGCCCGGCATGTTCTACAGCGTGCGGGTGCCCTTGAAGGCCACGCAGACGAATGTGCGCGAGGGCAGCATCACCATCGACCCGTGGCAGTGGCGCAACGCGAAGGCCTCGCCACAGGATTCCTCGACCTTCGTGGGCGACGGCGTGCCGCTCGTGCTCGAGGACGAGCTCGCACTCGCCGTCGCGAACGCCAATCTCATCAGCGGCAAGAGCCTCATCGACCGCATCTACGTGCGCGCCGTGGCGAGCGAGGCCAAGAAGGTGAGCGCGCAGCCCGACTACCTGCCGAGCCCCCTCGGATTCGCATCCGAGAACGTGCTCATCGATTTCACGCCGCCGCCCGCCAACCTGCCGACGATCCCGAGCCCCTCGGTGACCCTCGTGCCCGGCCTCGCGCAGAGCGCCACGGACACCGCGTACAACGGCACCTGCCTGCAGGTGGAGAGCTACCCCGACGAGTACGTGTGGGAGATGGACTTCGAACACGGACCGGTGACCCTCTACGAGGGCGGGCCCGGCACGTTCTTCGGCTATCCGACCGACCCGGGTGACGTGCTCAGCTACGGCGGCGACCTGAACTACAGCGACAACGCTTACGCGCACCGCCAGATGCCCGACCCGAACACCGTGTACTGCGAAGACCCGAGCACCCAGAACCGGTACTTCACGTACATGAACCAGGCCGAGGCGGAGCGCGACCGCATCGCCGAGAAGTGCGGCATCGGCTGTGTGCTGACCACCGTGCTCATGGCCGCGTATGTCGGGCTGCTCGTGGGTGGGCCGTACGGCGCCGCGGTGGGGGCGCTCATCGGCCTCGGGCTCGGGCTCGCCTCGGTGGCGATTCCGGGCCTGTACGCGATCCTCACCCAGTTCTGGGATGCGATAGCCGAGGTATACAACACCGTGGTGAGCACGGCACTCACCATCGGCGCGGCCCTCAACCCGGTGTGCGCGGCCGCCGGCGCCGTCGACGGAGGGTCGGACGTGAAGGCCGCCTGCGAGACCGCGACGAAGGCCGTCGGTGCGGCGATCTTCTCGGCGATCACCGGGCTTCCGCCGCAGATGCCCCTGCACGACACCATCGCGCAGGCGACTTCCGGCGACATGACCATCCTCGTCTCGACCGCTATCGACCTCGCCCTCAACGAGCTGGGGGTCGACTGCGACGACTTCACCCTCGAGAGTTCGACCTTCGTCGAGGAGGGCACCTCGGTCATCGGCTCGCACGAGGCCGAGGTCGCCCTCGCGAGCTCGAAGGACGCGAACGGCGACTACTCGGCCTGCCAGGCCCTCGCGACGGCGATCGTCAAGCGCGTGCAGAAGGAGCTCAGCACGGTCAACTCGCAACTCGTTTCCTCCCTCGGCGAGATCGAGCTCCTCCCGGGCTTCGTGCAGTCACCCGTCACCGACACCTCTCCCGTCATCC
>CAIXMB010000089.1 GCA_903920435.1 uncultured Actinomycetes bacterium | reverse complement strand
GGGCGGGCGCCTCGGGCTCGTCCCACGCGGCGGGTGACCACGAGGCGCTCGGCGCGGGAACCTCCCACGCGGGAAGCGGCGGGGTCACGGGTGCTGCGGCCTCGGGCTGCGCGGGAGTGACGGGCTCGGCCGGGGCGGGCTCGGCCTGGGCGGGCTCGGGCTGCGCGGGCGCGTCGGGCGTGAAGTCGGGCGTCGGCCAGTCGGCCACCGGGGCGCCGGGGAGCGTGAACGAGCCCGTGGCCGGAGCGGACGGGGCATCCGGCAGTACGCCGCTGAACTCGGCCTCGCTCACGGCGCCCATCGCGTCGGGGGTGCCGAGCGAGCGCATGCGGTCTTCCCAGGCGCGGAACTCGCGTGCCTCCTCCTCGCGGAGCTTCATCTGCGTCTGGAGCTGCTCGATGACATCGAGGGTTCCGCCGGGCTTCGTGCCCGCCTCCTCGACCCAGCGGGCGAGTTCGTCGTCGGGCAGGGACTTGCGGGCGGGTGGCCCCTCGATGATCGGCACGGCCTGCGTCGACGGGTCGGGGGCGGCGAGGCCGCTCCACGGTGCGGGCGAGGCGGGGGGCACCTCGTTGGTGGGCTGCCACGAGACCGGCGTTGCGGGTGGCTCTGCCGGGGCTGAGGGCGCCGCTGCGGGTCCGGGCGGAATGACGGTGTCGGGCGTGATCACCGTGATGGGACCGGAGGCGATGCGACCGAGATCTGCGGCGAGGGCATCCGCTAGTGCGTCGTCGTCGGTCCCCGGCTGCTGGAGGGGAATCGGCTGCGGTGCGGTCGGCGGCGTGAACGTCGATCGACGGGGGCCGACCACGCCCTCTTCAGGGTTGAGAGAGGAATCCTCGCCAACCTCGTCGTCTCGTTCCATGCCGAAATACTACGGCGCCACGCCGGGAGAACCGGGGCGCCGGGCCGTGGCGAGCACAGTTACCGCGACGAGGATCAGCGCCAATCCGAGCCACCCGATGAGGTCGAGCCGCTCCCCCACGACCAGCACGGCGAGGATCGTGGCGACGAACGGCTCGAGCAGCGTGATGGTTGTCGCGGTGCTGCTGCGGAGGGTGCGCATCCCCACCCCGAACAGCAGGTACGCAACGAACATCGGCCCGACGGCGAGGTACGCGGCGATCCCCACGGTCTGCCACGACTGCAGCAGGGGCGCACCGAACACCACGAGCACGGGCGCGAGCAGCACGGCTCCCAGCCCGAACATGCCGCCCATGACACCGCGCGACGACTGCCCGGCACGGATGCCCCGGCTCGACGCGTACGTGTACAGCGCGTAGGCCAATCCCGCCGCGAGACCGAGCAGCACGCCCGGCACGACGGCCGGGGCGCCCGTCGCGTCGCCGCCGAGGGAGAGCAGCACGATGCCGGCGATGGCGGCTGCCGTGCATCCGGCCCAGAGCGCGGAGGGGCGGTGCCGCTCGAAGAGCCACTCCAAGATGGCGGCGAACACGGGGCCCGTGCCGAGCGAGACGACGTTGCCGATCGCGACGCCGGCGAGGTTCATCGAGCTGTAGAACGCGAGCGGGTAGACGAACACGCCCACAGCACCGAGCAGTAGCCAGCGGCGGCTCGCGCCGTCACGGATCGCGGCGAGCGCGGGGCGCAGCGACACCACGAAGAGCAGCAGTCCGCCCACCGTCATGGTCGAGGCG
Organism: uncultured Actinomycetes bacterium; assembly: GCA_903920435.1. Lineage (GTDB taxonomy): Bacteria > Actinomycetota > Actinomycetes > Actinomycetales > Microbacteriaceae > Rhodoglobus. Next base: position 5,848 of record CAIXMB010000089.1, on the reverse strand, counting down.
CCGATGGCGAGCGGGCTCACGTCGGCGGGGAAGAAGCTCGCCGCGGTGCCCGTCGTTCCCCACAGCAGGGAGGCCAGGATGAGGGCCCATGCGCCCGAGCCGCGCGCGGCTCCGCGCGTCAGTGAGCTCGTGGTCATGCACCGAGGCTACCGGCCCCTAATGTTGTGGCCATGCGCGCCCGACCCGTAGCCCTTGTGACCGCCCTTGCCCTCCTGACGACGCTCGCTGCGTGCAGCGCTGAGCCCGAGGCCGCCGCGCCGCCGCAGGCGTCGGCCGGGGAATCCGGTTCATGGACGATCCTCACCTACTCGATCGCGGACACGAACCTCGAGGAGTACATGATGACCGACCTCGAGGAGATCGGTGACGTCGGAACGCAGGAGGGCCTCAACCTCGTCGCGCTGGTCGACCGCGCCTCGGACTACACCGATCAGAGCGTGCTCGGCCTCGACGACTGGGAGGGCGCGAAGCTGCTCCAGATCAACCAGAACGAGGCGACCGTCCTCAAGGACGAGGGCGACATCAACACCGGCGACCCCTCAGTACTCGCCGACTTCCTCTCCTTCGGCATCGAGAACTACCCGGCAGACCACTACGCACTCGTGCTCTCCGACCACGGCGCCTCCTGGCCAGGAGTCGGCGATGACGAGTCGTCGGAGGGCGACGGTCTCTCCCTCGCCGAGTTGAACGACGGGATCTCGAGCGGCCTCGCCACCGCGGGCCTTGAGAAGCTCGATCTGCTCGGCTTCGACGCATGCCTCATGGCCACCTACGAGGTGGCGAGCAGCCTCGCGCCGCTCGCGAACCGCATGGTCGCCTCGCAGGAGCTCGAACCCGGCCATGGCTGGGACTACCGCGCCTTCGACACCGTTGCCGACGACGGCCAGGCGACGGTCGACGAGCTCGCCGGCGCGATCATCGACGGCTTCGAGGCGCAGGCCACGGATGAGGGCGACGAGTCGGAGATCACCCTCTCGGAGATCGACCTCACGCAGATGGACAAGGTCGACCGGGCGCTCAAGGCCTTCACCGACGTGCTCATCGAGAACGCGAGCGGCATCGGCCCGACCGTCGGCCGCAGCCTCGCCCAGACCCTCGGATTCGGGCAGAGCCCCGACCCCGACCAGGACAGCTTCATGACCGACCTGTCGATCTTCACCTCGCAGGTGGGCGTCGACCTCCTCTTCGCGTCCGATGCCGCCGACGACCTCACCCGCGCCATCAACAGCGCAGTGCTCGACCGTGTCGACGGGCAGGCCACCAAGGGCGCCACCGGCATGTCGATCTACTTCCCGCCGTCGGAGCCCTACTTCAACTCCGACTACACCGAGCTGCCCAACGTCGGCGGCTGGATGGACTTCCTCACCACCTACTACGGCAAGGGCGCCGAGATCGGCACCGCTCCGGTGATCGACCCCAATGCCCAGGTCTCGTTCGGGCCCGATGGGCTCACGATCACCGGCTTCTTCGACGCCGACACCGCGGCGAACCTGTCGTCCGCCTACATCCGCTACGGAACCGTGGAGGCCGACGGGTCGGTCACCTTCCTCGGCGAGGAGGACGCGTTCCTCGGCGATGACGGCTCGGCGGAGGGCACCTATGACCTCACCCACCTCACGCTCTCCGACGGCTACGACACCATGGACGCGTACCTGTCGCTGTACGGCGACTACGACACCGGCATCTTCACCGCCGACGTGCCGCTCTCGTACTACTCCCCCGACGACGAGTACGGCGGAGACCTGCTGCTCTCGGCGGTCATCGACAGCAACACCGGCGAGACGATCAGCTCGACGTACTACATCTACAACGAGGAGACCGGCAGCTACGGCGAGTTCGCGCCCGAGCCCGACTGGATCATCGTGCCCCAGGTGCTCAACGTCATGCCCGACGGCACCGAGCAGTGGTACCTCACGGGCGACGTGGGCCTCTACGCCGACGTGGACTCGCTCGTGTACGACCTGCCGCCGCTCGAGTCGGGCACGCAGCTCTATATCCAGCTCGTCGTCGTCGACTTCGGCGGCAACACCGCGAGCGTGAGCGCTACTGTGACGGTCCCCTAGTCACTACAGTGATCGCCATGCACCGGATGCCCCTGGCTCTGCTCACCGCGGTGGCACTCGTCACGGCGCTCGCCGCGTGCTCCTCCGGTGGCAGCGGTGCGTTGCCCACCATCGTTCCGGTACCGGACTCCTCCGCGTCCGCAGCGCCCTCCCCCACTGCCACGCCGACGCCCACTCCGACGCCGACGGTCGCAGCGCCCGCGATCCCGCCGGCGCAGCTGCCCGCCGTCGACCCCGCGGACTTCATGACCAACCAGGGCGGGCCCGGTGTCGAGTTCGACTCCCCGTCGGGCAACATCCACTGCGGCATCTACGACTACGGCACCGACGCGTACTACGGATGCTCGATCGACGACTACCACTACGTCGATCCCGACCCGCAGGGCAAGCAGGCCACCTGCGAGGAGCAGATCCACTACGGCGGCGGATTCATCGCGAGCCTCAACGGCCCGGGTGTCGTAGGCGTCCTGTGCCGCGGGGGTGCGATGTTCGCGAGCGAGATCGGACCGGTCAACGTGCTGCCGTACAACACGTCCGTCACCTGGCACGACACGGTGTGCGAGTCGTACGAAGACCACATGGGCTGCCGCAGCCTCGTGAACGGGCACGGCTTCACGCTGGCGCGCGGCGAGTACACGCTGTTCTGAACGGGATCCAGTGCGCCCTACCGGGCTCGAACCGATGACATCCACGGTGTAAACGTGGCGCTCTACCAACTGAGCTAAAGGCGCATGACGCATCACAATGGTACACATGGCAGAACCCACGGCGCCGACGGTGCACTACGAGCACAAGTTCCCGGTACTGCTGGCGATCCTCGGGGCCTTCGCCCTCTACCTGCTGCTGCCCGAGAGCATCTCGCTGTTCCCGCGCTGGGTGGTCCCCATCGCGGGAGTGTTCGTGCTGCTGCCCCTCATCATCATGAACCCGCGCCGGGTGAGCCGTGAGACGACGTGGTCCCGTTGGCTGGGCATCGGGTTCGCACTCGCGCTCGCCGCGGTCAACCAGTACTACGTCGTGGTGATCGTCATGCAGCTCGTCAACGGCCTGATCGACGGGCCGAGCATCCTGCTCACCGCCTTCGCCGTCTGGATCACCAATGTGATCGCCTTCTCCCTCGTGTACTGGGAACTCGACAAGGGCGGCCCGTACGCGCGCCGCATCGAGGGGGTGCGCGACGAGGCGCCGCAGGACTTCCAGTTCCCCCAGCAGCAGAACGACACCCGGTGGGACCCGGTGTTCTTCGACTACGCCTACTTCTCGCTCTCGAACATGATGGCGTTCTCCCCCACCGACACGATGCCGCTCACCCTGCGCGCCAAGGGCCTCATGGCCTACCAGGCGCTCACCGGCTTCGTGCTTCTCGCACTGGTGATCTCGCGCGCTGTCAACATCCTGACGTGACGGATGCCCGCCCCTAGGCTCGGCGTATGAGCACCGCCAACGCTGCCGAACGCGCCGAGCACCGCTGGCCGGCCGCCATCGCGCTCGTCGTCGCCCTGACCCTGTACGCGACCCTGCCGAGCTCGTTCTTCCCGACCCTGCGGTACGTCGTGGTCGGCATCGGGGTCGTCCTGCTCATCCCCCTCTTCGCCGTGAATCCGGTACGACTGCACAAGCAGACCGGATGGAGCCGCGGGCTCTCGGTGGGGCAGACGCTCCTCCTGCTCATCGCGAACCAGGTGGCGCTCGTGCAGCTCGTCTACCAACTCGTGAACGCTGCCAAGGACGACGGGCCCACGCTGCTCCTCGCCGCCGTGCAGGTGTGGGTCACCAACGTGATCGTCTTCGCACTGCTCTACTGGGAGATCGACCGCGGCGGCCCGGTCTCGCGCACGCATGTCGCCCGCAAAGACCTCCCGCGCGCCGACTTCCGCTTCCCTCAGGACGAGGATCACGACGCCGTCACCGAGGTCGCCGCACGCTCGTCGGCGAAGACGAACTGGACGGCGAGCTTCGTCGACTACCTGTACTTCTCGGCCTCGAACTCGATGGCCTTCTCGCCGACCGACTCGATGCCGCTCGCACCGCGCGCGAAGATCCTGATGCTCCTCGAGTCGTTCGCTGGCTTCGTCATCCTCGCGCTCGTGATCGCGCGGGCGGTCTCGCTGCTCGGCTAGACGACGAAGCTAGACGACGAAGCTAGACGAAGAAGGCGACGAGTAGCGCGACGAACACCAGCACGAAGATCGCCGGCGTGACGAAGCGCACGACGTTCATCAATGGCCCGGCAGCGACGATCCGCTGAGCCACGGCACTGGTTGCGGGCAGAGCGGCGAGGTCGCGCGAGGCACCCAGCGCCTCGCTCGCGGCGGTGTACTGCGCGAGGGCGCCGAGCACTCCGGAAGCGAGCAGGATTCCGGCAGCCGCGAGCCGCAGCGGGAGACCCGCGTCAGCCAGGCCCTCGAGGCCGAGCCACACGGTGAACGCGAGCAGGGCCGTCGGGGCCAGTTGGGAGAGGATGATCTGCTGTCGCGCGCGGGCCCAGACCGCGATGAGGTCGAGCTCGGTCATCCGGTGCTCCTAGACGCGCGAGGCGTGCAGTTCGCGCAGTGCCTCGGTGTACTCCTCGATGGAGCGCGCCTGGCCGGGGGCCGTGACGAAGCTCGCGCGGATGACGCCGTCGATGTCGATCAGGAACGTCGCGCGGTTGGCGAAGCCCTTCTCGGGCAGGAACACGCCGTACTCGCGCGCCACCTCACCGTGCGGCCAGAAGTCGGCGAGGAGCGTGAAGTCGTAGCCCTCGTTCTCGGCGAACGCCCGCAGCGTCGCCTTCGAGTCGACCGAGATGCCGATGAGCTCGACGCCCTCGGCCTTGAACATGGCGATGTTGTCGCGCAGATCGCACAGCTCGGTGGTGCAGGTGCTGGAGAACGCGAGGGGGAAGAAGACGAGGGCCACGGGCTTCTTGCCGCGGAAGTCGTAGAGTCGCACGTGCTCACCGAACTGGTTCGGAAGGTCGAAGTCGGGAGCGGTCGTGTCTTTTTCGAGAGCCATGAGCTGGCATGTCCTTTCGTGCCTGGGTACATCTCAGGCACACACGATCGCTAATCCTACGCTTGTGCGAGTCAGTATGCGTCCCACAACTAAGATCGTTAGGCGTAGTAGATCACGGCACGTCGCAACCCGACCCCCGTGACCGCCAAACTCTCAAGAAAGAGGTCAAGGGTGACGGTAAACGACCAGGATCCGTACTCGGTGAACCACATCGACCGGGATCCGGAAGAAACCGCCGAATGGCAAGAGTCTCTCGACAGTCTCGTCGCCGAACACGGTCACGAGCGCGGTCGCGAGATCATGCTCAGCCTCTTGAAGCGGTCGAAAGACCTGCACCTGGGCGTGCCGATGGTTCCGACCACGGACTACCTCAACACGATCGCCGTGGAGGACGAGCCCCAGTTCCCCGGTAACGAGGAGCTCGAGCGCCGCTACCGCGCTTGGATCCGCTGGAACGCCGCGATCACGGTGCACCGCGCCCAGCGCCCCGGTATCGGCGTCGGCGGCCACATCTCGACGTACGCGTCGTCTGCAGCCCTCTACGAGGTGGGCCACAACCACTTCTTCCGCGGTGCCGACCACCCCGGCGGCGGCGACCAGATCTTCTACCAGGGCCACGCCTCCCCCGGCATGTACGCCCGCGCCTTCCTCGAGGGCCGTCTGAGCGAGAAGCAGCTCGAGGGCTTCCGCCAGGAGAAGTCGCAGGCCCCCAACGGCCTGTCGAGCTACCCGCACCCTCGTCTCATGCACGACTTCTGGCAGTTCCCCACGGTGTCGATGGGCCTCGG
>CAIXMB010000088.1 GCA_903920435.1 uncultured Actinomycetes bacterium | reverse complement strand
CCTCGCCGACGACCTCGATGCCGCCGAGCTCGAGTCCGTGGTGCGCGACCTCGAGTACACCGAGCTCGCGGCGATGCTCATCCTCACCCCGTCGTCAGCGGCGATCAACCTGTCGCACTACTTCGGCGACGGCCCTCTCGCCCTCGTGGCGATTCGCTCGATCCTGTCGGGCGAGATCCCCGAAGAGCTGCCCATGACGCGTCTCCCGCTCCTGCGCGCGCTGCTCGCCACGGGCCGTTGGCGCCCCGCCGCGCTGCGGGAGGGGCGCGACCTCCTGCACGGCATGCACGAGCACTTCGCCACGGCGTCGTGGTCGGAGCCGGGTCAGGTCACGGAGTCCGTCACCCTCTCGGCCGTGCGCATCGACACGGCCGCGCTCCGGCCCCTCGTGGCCAAGGAGCGTGAGACCGACCCGAAGGCGTCGTCGCTCGATGTGCTCACCTCGCTCGTGCTGCGGTCATTCGCGGCGAGTCTGGTGGAGGGCGCGGACATGCCGGTCCGGATGCTCGTGGGCCTGCGGCAGCACCTGCCCGAGGGGCTCTCCACGTCGGGGAACTTCTCCACGAGCGCCATCCTGGGCTCACTGCGGGGGAGTTCGTGGACGCCCGCGGGCGCGCGCGAGGCAATGGCGGCCGTCACCTCGTCGCCGGCGCTCGTCGCGGCGGAGGCGGTCGAGGTCATCGCCCACGCGCGGGCGCGACTGCGGGGGCGGCCGGCAGACGGCGGCAGCCCGCTTCAGCTCACGTACAACGTCATCACGGGCCGCGTCGGCGCCGCCCGCGACGACTTCGTACCGGGCGGGGAGCAGCGCTCGACACTGCTGATGCTCAACCGGGGCCCGCTGCTCGGCCCGCACTGCACCGTGAGCGTCACCGGATCGGACTTCCTCGTCACGACGGTCGACGACACGGGCCTGCTCGACTTCGCCCGGTTCGAGGCCGCGATCGCCGCGGGGCTCGCGGGCTGAGTGCCGTGCGACTCCTCCCCATCCGGTGGGAGGGAAGGTCGCTCACGTATGCCCGACGACCGGTCAGCTGACGGCGCCGCTGTTCCGACACTGTCGGGATGCGCAGACTCCTCGCCCTCCTCCTCGCCGTGCTCGGCCTCCTGCTGATCGGCGCCCTGCCCGCACACGCCGCGACCAAGAACGCGGGCATCCCCGACCTCACCCCGTACGGCGGCTACCTCGGCAACTACCTCGCCCCCGACGGCTACCGCGTGTACTGCATCGACTCGCCGCTGCCCTGGCCGTCGGGTGACACCTCGGGCCCGACCGCCGTCGACTCGCTCGTGACGACCTGGGGTTCCACCCTCCCGGCGGCAGAGGTGCAGAAGCTCAACTACGTGCTCCTCACCTACGGCCAGACGGATGACCCGGTGCAGGCCGCTGCCGTCGCCGCGTTCGTCAACGCCTACACGAGCGGCTGGGCCCGCGATCTCGGCGCCGGGTATGCCGCCGGCGCGTGGTACCTCAACGGGAACGCGACGGTCACGGCCGTCTACGACACGATCTGGGCGGATGCCGAGGCCAACGCGGCCCCGGTCGGCGCCGCCACCGTGAAGGTCGACCCCGACGCCGGTACCGTCACGGTCACCGCCTCACCCGCCGCAGCGACGGGAACGCTCACGCTCGCCGGCGCCGTGCGCACCGACACCGGCGAGGCCACGTTCCCGGTCGCCTCGAACGAGGTGGTGCCGATCACCGGAACGCCGCGCGACGACGAGCAGCAGTACACGATCTCCGCGCACGCGGACTTCGCGGCGGCCACGACGGCGGCTCCCGCCCTCGTGCTCTACACGACCGCCGACCAGCAGCGCACGATCCGCGGGGGAGCGCCCGGCTCGCTGACCTTCACCGCCGATGCCAGCGCGACTGCCACCGCACCGCCCCGGCTCGCGGCCACCGGGGAGGCGAATCCGCACGCGGCGCTGGCGGCCGCGGGGCTCGTGGGGTGCGGGGCACTTCTCGTCGTCGGCGCACGACCCGCGGGAATACGAGGTGCACGAGCGCGTTGACCTTCACGTGAGTGATCCCATCAAGGTAGACATCTGGTCAGACGTGCAGTGCCCCTGGTGCTACATCGGCAAGCGCAAGTTCGAGGCCGGCGTCGGCCTCGCGGGCCTCCCCGTCGACGTCGAGTACCACTCGTTCGAGCTCGCCCCCGACACCCCCGTCGACTTCGCCGGTAGCCCCGCCGACTACCTCGCGCAGCGCAAGGGCCTGCCGATGGACCAGGTCGAGCAGATGCTCGAGCGCGTCACCGGCATCGCCAAGTCCGTTGGCCTCGACTACGACTACGACCACGTGCACCAGACCAACACCGTGATCTCGCACGAGCTCATCCACTTCGCCAAGAGCAAGGGCCGCCAGATCGAGATGAAGGAGCGCCTGCTCAAGGCCTACTTCGTCAATGGCGAGCACGTCGGGCGCATCCCCGACCTCGTCGCGATCGCGGTCGAGCTCGGCTTCGACGAGGCCGAGGTCACCGAGGCGCTCGAGAACCACCGCTTCCTCGCCGACGTGAAGGCCGACGTTGCGCTGGCGCAGGAGTACGGCATCCAGGGCGTCCCGTTCTTCGTCATCGACGGCAAGTACGGGGTGTCCGGCGCGCAGGAGGCGGCAACCTTCGCTAACGTGCTCGCACAGGTACAGAACGAAAGAGACGCGATCTGATGGATGCCCCAACACTGCCGGTACCGATCATCACGCTGCAGCAGCTCGGTGATCCGACCGCCGCGGCGTGCGAGGGGGACTTCTGCGAGATCCCCGATCACCACCAGCAGGCGATCATCAACCGCCGCCTCGACGAGGACGCGGTCTAGCTCACGTACCCGCGCTGCGACCACTCGATGAGGTCGCGCGCTGAGGCATCCGCCGGCGCCTTCGAGGCAACCCGCGGCGGTACTTTGACGAGGAACGGCGTGGTCGGCCGCTCCGGCAACGAGGCATGCTGTGCCTCGGGTGAGATGCGCCGGTTGACGAGCGCCCCCACGACGGCGCCGATGCCGAACCCGATGGGCAGCCCCACCAGGTAGAAGGCCGGCGGGATGCCCAGGACCGTGCCGAGCCCGAGGGTCGCCGCGACCCCCACGACGGCGCCGATGCCGATCGCCACCCACCAGCGCTGCAGCTTCGCGTTGAGCGCATCCCACTCGCGCTGCGCCTTCAGCTCCGAGTAGGCGCGCTCCCGCGGGGTCTCGCTCACCCAGAGCCTGCCCTCGTAGCGGAACACCCAGGGGTTGTCGTCCAGTGCCATGAGACGCAGCCCCTCAGTCGCTGATGTCTGCGCGAGTGGCGTCGAGCCCGCGCACGAGGTCGTCGGTTTGCACCCACGCGCTGTAGCCGTGGTCGCCCGCGCCGAGCGCGATGCGGCCGTGCACCGCGGAGTCGATGTACACGGGCCACGCGGTGGTCGACCCGAGCGGGGTGATCGTGCCCCGCTCGTAGCCGGTCGCCTCGAGCGCGACCTCCTGCGCCGGCAGCTGCAGCTTGTTCACGCCCACCACGGCCCGCAGCTTGGCCCAGGAGATCTGCTTGTCGCCGGGCACGAGCGCGAAGAGGAACGTTCCGTCGTGGCGCTTGACCACGAGGCTCTTCACGATCGCCGCGGGGGAGATGCCGAGCAGTTCGGCGGCCTGCTCGAGGGAGGCGGCCTTCGGGCGCTCGACCACCTCGATCGGGATCGACCGTGCCGCGGCATCCGTGAGAACACGCTCGACGCCCGGGGATGGGACAATTGTCATGTGACCATTCTCGCGGCCCCGGCGCCGACCTTGAACATCGGGCCGCTCGCGCTCGATGTTCCCGTCGTGCTCGCGCCCATGGCGGGCATCACGAATACGGCGTTCCGGCGGCTCTGCCGCGAGTACGGCGCGGGGCTCTACGTCTCCGAGATGATCACGAGCCGCGCGCTCGTCGAGCGCACGCCCGAGAGCATGCGGCTGATCAAGCACCACGAGTCCGAGACCACTCGCTCGATCCAGCTCTACGGCGTCGACCCGAAGACGGTCTCCGAGGCCGTCACGATGCTCGTCGCCGAAGATCGCGCAGACCACATCGATCTGAACTTCGGATGCCCGGTGCCCAAGGTCACCCGCAAGGGCGGCGGCGCCGCCCTCCCGTGGAAGCGCGACCTGTTCCGCGACATCGTCGAGGGTGCCGTCAAGGCCGCCGGCGCCGTGCCGCTCACGATCAAGATGCGCAAGGGCATCGACTCCGACCACCTCACCTACCTCGAGGCGGCGAAGGCCGCCGAGGGTGCCGGGGTCGCGAGCATCGCGCTGCACGCGCGCACCGCCGCCGAGTTCTACTCGGGCACAGCAGACTGGTCGGCCATCGCCCGCCTCAAGGAGTCGATCTCGGGCACGCCCATCCTCGGCAACGGCGACATCTGGAGCGCCGAGGACGCGCTGCGCATGGTCGACGAGACCGGATGCGACGGGGTCGTCGTCGGCCGCGGCTGCCTGGGCCGCCCGTGGCTGTTCGGAGATCTCGCCGCTGCCTTCCGCGGGGAATCCCTGAAGGCGATGCCCACCCTCGGCGAGGTGGCGCAGGCGTTCAAGCGGCACGCGGAACTGCTCACCGAGTTCTTCGAGGAGGAGGACAGGGCCTGCCGCGACATCCGCAAGCACGTGGCGTGGTACTTCAAGGGCTACGCCGTGGGCGGCGAGCTGCGGGCATCCCTCGCGACCGTGCACGACCTGGCCCAGCTCGACGAGCTGCTCGCGCAGCTCGACTGGGAGCAGCCGTACCCGGGTGCCGACGCGGAGGGCCAGCGCGGTCGCGCGGGAACGCCGAAGAGCCCGTCGCTGCCGCAGGGCTGGCTCGACAGCCGCGAACTGCAGGAGACCCACCGCGCTGAGCTCACCGAGGCGGAGCTGCACCACAGTGGCGGATAGTTACTCGGAGTTCGACGCGGAGCGCTGGCTTCCCGAAGAGCACTCGAGCCGCCGCAGCGACTTCGCCCGTGACAGGGCGCGCGTGCTCCACTCGAGCGCGCTGCGGCGACTGGCGGCGAAGACGCAGGTGCTCAGCCCGACATCGGGCTCCGACTTCTCGCGCAACCGCCTCACGCACTCGCTCGAGGTCGCCCAGGTGGGCCGCGAGCTCGCGGACAGCCTCGGGCTCGACCCCGACGTCGTCGACACCGCGTGCCTCGCCCACGACCTCGGGCACCCGCCGTTCGGCCACAACGGCGAGCGCGCGCTCAACGACTGGGCCCACGACATCGGCGGCTTCGAGGGCAACGCGCAGACCCTGCGGGTGCTGACCCGCATCGAGCCCAAGGTGTTCGGACCCACCGGGGCGAGCTTCGGGCTGAACCTCACCCGCGCCTCGCTCGACGCGAGCTGCAAGTACCCGTGGCCGAGCGCGCAGGGCATCCCCGACCCCAGCGGCCGCAGCAAGTACGGCTTCTACGACGACGACACTGCCGCGTTCGAGTGGCTGCGCGAGGGCGCGCCCGACCGCAAGCGCTGCATCGAGGCCCAGGTCATGGACCTCTCCGACGACATCGGCTACTCGGTGCACGACTTCGAGGACGCGATCGTCAACGGCTATGTGGATGTCACCGCTCTCGGCGCCCGGGTCGACCACGACGACCTCGTGCAGTCGATGTTCACCTGGATCGGCGGCGAGCTCACCCACGACGAGCTCATCGCCGCGTTCGACCGGCTCGACAACCTCGACTTCTGGCTCGACCGCTGGGATGGCAGCCGCGAGGCGCACGGGCGCCTGAAGAACCTCACGAGCCAGCTGATCGGCAGGTTCGCGGCATCGGCAGTGCACGCGACGAGGGATGCCCATTCCGGCAGCCTCGCGCGGTTCGGAGCCGACCTCGTCGTCCCGCGCGAGATCCAGGCCGAGATCGCCGTACTCAAAGGCATCGTGGCGGCCTTCGTCATGTCGACGAACTCGCGCCAGCCGATCTACGCGCACCAGCGCGACATCCTCACCGAACTCGCCGACGTGCTCCTGTGGTCGGCGCCCACCAACCTCGATGCGGGTTTCACCGCCGACTGGAACTCCGCGGCCACCGACGAGCAGCGCAAGCGCGCGGTCGTCGACCAGGTCGCGTCGCTCACCGACCAGTCGGCGATGACCTGGCATCAGAGGTTGGTCGGCTGACCGACCTACAATCAACACTGTGGCAGGCCTGATCCGACGAAGCGACATCGATGAGGTCCGGTCGCGCACCAACCTCGCCGACATCGTCGGTGACTACGTCGCCCTGAAGAACGCGGGCGTCGGCTCGATGAAGGGCCTCTGCCCGTTCCACGAGGAGCGCAGCCCCAGCTTCCACGTGCGCCCGCAGGTCGGTTTCTACCACTGCTTCGGCTGCGGTGAGGGCGGCGACGTCTTCACGTTCCTCCAGAAGATGGACCATGTGAGCTTCTCCGAGGCGGTCGAGCGCATGGCCGCCCGCATCGGCTACGAGCTGCACTACGAAGACGGGGGAGCGGCGACCGACCACGGCAACCGGGCGCGCATCCTCGCGGCGAACGAGGCCGCAGCCGAGTTCTACGTCTCCCAGCTCACCACGGCCGACGCCGAGCCGGCCCGCGCCTTCCTGGGCGGCCGCGGCTTCGACGCCTCGGCCGCACAGCGCTTCGGCGTGGGGTTCGCGCCCCGAGGCGGCGCGCTGCGCAACCACCTCAAGTCGCTCGGCTTCACCGAGGAGGAGCTGATCACCGCGGGCCTGCTCGGCAAGGGCGACCGCGGCGACGTCTACGACCGGTTCCGGGGTCGGCTCGTGTGGCCGATCAGGGATGTCACGGGCGCGACCCTCGGCTTCGGCGCCCGCAAGCTACTCGACGACGACAACGGACCCAAGTACCTGAACACGCCCGAGACTCCCGTGTACCACAAGAGCCAGGTGCTCTACGGGCTCGACCTGGCCAAGCGCGACATCGCCCGCGGGCGTCAGGTGGTCGTCGTCGAGGGCTACACCGACGTCATGGCCTGCCACCTCGCCGGCGTGACGACCGCGGTGGCCACCTGCGGCACGGCGTTCGGGGTCGACCACATCAAGATCGTGCGCCGTGTCATCGGCGACGTCGACAACGCAGACACGACGGGCACCGGTGAGGTGATCTTCACCTTCGACCCCGACGACGCCGGCCAGAAGGCCGCCAGCCGCGCGTTCGCCGAGGAGCAGCGCTTCGCCGCCCAGACCTTCGTGGCCGTGGCGCCCGACGGCCTCGACCCGTGCGACCTGCGTCTCGCGCAGGGCGATGGCGCGGTGCAGAGGCTCATCAAGGGCCGCAAGCCGATGTTCGAGTTCATGATCCGCCGCCAGCTCGCCGCGCACGACCTCGAGACCGTCGAGGGGCGGGTGGCGGCACTTCGGGCTGCAGCTCCTGTTGTGGCGGGCATCCGTGACCAGGCGCTCAGCATCGGGTACGTGCGCAACCTCGCGGGCTGGCTCGGCATGGATCCGACCGAGGTGCAGCGCGCGGTGCGCGGCGCTGGCGCGCACGGAGGGTCGAGTCCGTCGAGACCTCCCCAGCGAGATCAGGCCGGGGAGGTCTCCACAAGCTCGACCCCACCGATGGAGGACGAGCCCTCGATCACGCGCCTGCGCACCGATACGACCACGCGCACCGAGCGCGACGTGCTCATGGCGATCCTGCAGCACCCCGACTTCGTGGGCGAGAAGCTGCTCGCCAACGCGATGCGCATCGGCTTCCGCGACGGCGACCTCGCCGTCGTGCGCGACGCGATCGCCGTCAACGTCGCCTCGGCACTCTCGTCGGACTGGGCCGCACGCATCACCGCCGAGGTTCCGCCGCGCTTCGCCAAACTCGTGAACGAGCTGACCGTCGCGCCGATCCCCGCCCGCGAAGACAAGCTCCAGGGCTACTGCCGCAGCATCGTCACCGACTTCATCGACCGCGACCTGCTGCGCGAGAAGGTCGAGCTCATGGGCGCGATGCAGCGCCTGGATGCGGCAACCGACGCCGAGCGCTTCACCGCCGTGCAGCGCGATCTGGTGCGGATCGAGACCGAGAGACGCGCACTCCGCGACGAATAGTTGCAGCAGGCGACGAAAAGTTGCTTTCGTGTAAACATCTGTCACCCGATGGGGGACGACCTGTCTATCTGTGTTAGGACTGGATGCACAGCAACGCACGGCGCCGTCTTTGGCGCGCCGTCGCGTTCCTTGCCACTAATAGGAAGAGGTAGACGGATATGACATCCGCATCCAAGAAGCGCGTTCTCGGCGCGTTCGCCGGCACGGCAGTGTTCGCACTCGCCCTCGCCGGTTGCGCCGCGTCGGGCGGCGACACCGGCGGCGACACGAGCAGCGACTCGCTCATCGTCGGCACCACCGACAAGGTCACCTTCATCGACCCGGCCGGTTCGTACGACAACGGCTCGTTCGCCATCATGAACCAGGTGTACCCGTTCCTGCTCAACTCGCCGCAGGGCACCTCCGATGTCGAGCCCGACATCGCGGTCTCCGCCGAGTACACGAGCCCGACCGAGTACACGGTTGTGCTCAAGGACGGCCTGAAGTTCGCCAACGGTCACGACCTCACCTCCTCCGACGTGGTGTTCTCCTTCGAGCGCCAGCTGACGATCGCCGACGAGAACGGCCCGTCCGTGCTGCTCGGCAACATCGACAAGGTCGAGGCCACCGACGACAAGACGGTCGTCTTCACCCTCAAGAACGGTGACGACCAGACCTTCGCGCAGATCCTCTCGAGCCCTGCCGCTCCGATCGTCGACGAGGAGGTGTTCTCGGCTACCGAGGTCACCCCCGACGCCGACATCGTCGCGGGCAACGCGTTCGCGGGCCAGTACGTCATCACCAGCTACGACTTCAACAACCTGGTGTCGTTCGAGGCCAACCCCGAGTACCAGGGCGTTCTCGGTGCTGCCAAGACGAAGAACATCGACCTGAAGTACTACACGGATGCCGCCAACCTGAAGCTCGACGTTCAGGAGGGCAACATCGACGTGGCGCACCGCAGCCTGTCTGCGACCGACGTCGCCGACCTCCAGGGCAACGACAACGTGAACGTCGTCGTCGGCCCCGGTGGCGAGATCCGCTACATCGTGTTCAACTTCAACACGCAGCCCTACGGCGCGACGACCGCTGAGGCCGACCCGGCCAAGGCACTCGCCGTCCGCCAGGCAGTCGCCGACCTCGTCGACCGCCAGGAGATCTCCGACCAGGTCTACAAGGGCACCTACCTGCCGCTGTACTCCTACGTTCCGGACGGCCTTACCGGCGCCACCCAGGTCCTGAAGGACCTGTACGGCGACGGCAACGGCGGCCCGGATGCCGACAAGGCTGCTGCTGTTCTCGCCGATGCAGGCGTCACGACCCCGGTCGCGCTCAACCTGCAGTACAACCCGGACCACTACGGTGAGTCGTCGGGTGACGAGTACGCGCTCGTGAAGAGCCAGCTCGAGGCATCCGGCCTGTTCACGGTCAACCTGCAGTCCACCGAGTGGGTCACCTACTCCAAGGACCGCACGGCCGACCTGTACCCGGCATACCAGCTCGGCTGGTTCCCGGACTACTCGGACGCTGACAACTACCTGACGCCGTTCTTCACCACGAACAACTTCCTGGCGAACCACTACGACAACCAGGAAGTCAACCAGCTGATCGTCGACCAGGCGACCGAGCAGGACCCGGCCACGCGCCAGTCGGACATCGAGGAGATCCAGGCCAAGGTTGCCGCGGACCTCTCCACCGTCCCGCTGCTGCAGGGCTCGCAGATCGCGGTGACCGGCAAGGACGTGACCGGTGCTGTCCTCGACGGCTCGTTCAAGTTCCGCTACGGAAGCCTCGTCAAGGGCTAACCACTCGCGGCTAGAGTCTTCTCTAGCGCAATGAGGGGCGACCCGCACTCGTGCGGGTCGCCCCTTTACTCTTTTGCCTGACGCACGATTGGTTTTCATGACGACAACTGCCACCACGGCGCTCGGCCCCACCGGGTCGGCGCCAGCCGCACGACGCCCACGAGGCGGGGGCGGCGGCCTACTCCGCTTCATCATCGTCAGGTTCCTCCTGATCTTCCCGACGATCTTCATCCTGGTCACGATGGTCTTCGTGCTCATGCGCTCGATCGGCGACCCGATCACGGCGTCTCTCGGCGGCCGGCTCACCGCCGACCAGCTCGCCGAGCGCATCCACTCCGCCGGCTACGACCGGCCGATCATCGTGCAGTACGTCGAGTACATCGGCCAGATCTTCACGGGCAACTTCGGCACCGCGATCAGCGACGGCCGCCCCGTGCTCCAGCTCCTCGTGACCTACGGCGGCGCCACCCTCGAGCTCGCGTTCTACGCGCTCATCGTGGCCTTCATCGTCGGAATCCCGCTCGGCATGCTCGCGGCGTACCTCCGCGACAAGTGGCCGGATGCCGTACTCCGCGTCTTCGCGATCCTCTGCTACGCGACTCCCGTCTTCTTCGCCGGGTTGCTCCTCAAGCTCGTCTTTTCGGTGTGGCTCAAGGTCCTCCCGGTGGCGGGTCGGGCCTCCACGCGCACCGAGCTCAACATGAGCAAGCTCGGCGATCGGCGCACGGGCATCTACCTCATCGACGCGATCCAGCTCGGCAGCCCGGCAGCGATCGGCGACGTGCTGCAGCACGCGGTGCTGCCCGGCCTCGCCCTCGGCCTGCTCACGGCCGGAGTGTTCCTGCGTCTCGTGCGCACGAATGTCATCGGCACGCTCTCCATGGACTACGTGGATGCGGCACGTTCGCGCGGCGTGAGTGAGTACCGCCTCGTGCGCCGCCACGCCTACAAGCCCGCTCTGGTGCCGATCATCACGGTCATCGGCCTGCAGATCGCCATGCTCCTCGGGGGCGCGGTGCTCACCGAGACCACGTTCGAGTGGAAGGGCCTCGGCTTCAAACTCGCGGAATACCTGACGGCGCGCGACTTCGTCGCCGTGCAGGGAATCGTGACACTGCTGGCCGTCATCGTGGCACTCAGCAACTTCATCGTCGACGTCATAGCCGCGCTCATCGACCCGAGGGTGAGGTACTGAGCATGAGCACCACGACCGAAACCGCGGAACCCCGTCGGCGCGTCACGCTGTGGCAGCGACTGCCCGTCGTGCACCAGCTGCGCCAGAGCGTGGGCCTGCAGCGCGGCATGCTCATCGCCGGGCTCATCATCACGGGGATCTTCCTGCTGACAGCGATCTTCGCCCCGCTCATCGCGCCCTACGGCTTCTCGCAGCTGCGCGACGCCGACGGCGTCTCGTTCGGCGCCCAGGTTCCGCCCGGCGGCGCCCACCTGCTCGGCACCACCGTGGGTGGCTACGACGTGCTCTCGCGAGTGATCTGGGGCAGCCAGACGGCGCTCGGCGTCATCGTCGTCGCGGTCGTGCTGTCGATCTTCGCCGGTGTCATCCTCGGCCTCATCTCCGGCTATATCGGCGGCTGGCTCGACCGAGTGCTCGTCGTGATCGCCGACGCGGTTTTCGCCTTCCCGACGCTGCTCCTCGCGATCGTCGCGGCGATCGCGATCAGCGGCGGCCAGTCCAGCCTGTTCGGCGGAATCCTCGCGGCCGCGATCTCGATCACCGTCGTGTACATCCCGCAGTACTTCCGGGTGATCCGTGCCGAGACCGTGCGCATCAAGTCCGAGGCGTACGTCGAGTCGGCCAAGGTAGTCGGTTCGAGCACGGGGCGCATCATGTTCCGTCACGTGCTGCGCAATGCGACCCGCACCCTGCCGTTGCTCTTCACGCTCAACAGCTCGGAGGCGATCCTGACCCTCGCGGGCCTGGGCTTCCTCGGCTTCGGCATCCAGCCGACCGCGGCCGCCGAGTGGGGCTACGACCTCAACCGCTCGATCTCCGACGTGACGAGCGGTATCTGGTGGACCTCGGTGTTCCCGGGTCTGGCCATCGTGCTCGTGGTGCTCGGCATCACCCTGGTGGGCGAGAGCCTCAACGACCTCGCCGACCCGCGCCTGAGGACGCGCCGTAAGGCGTCGGCGGTACCGGCGCCGACGGCCGAGACCTCCGCCGTGCTCGAGGGAACGGACCCGAACTCATGACCCGCGTAGTAGACATCAGCAACCTCGACGTGACCTTCGCCACGGATGGCGGCGGGGTCGCCGCCGTCGATGGCGTCAGCTTCACCGTCGACTCGGGCGAAGTACTCGCAATCGTGGGCGAGAGTGGCAGCGGCAAGTCGGTGACGGCCAAGTCGATCATCGGCCTGCTTCCCGAGACCGCGACGACCACGGGCGCGATCCTGCTCAATGGTCGCGAGGTCGTGGGCCTCACGGGCGAGAAGCTGCGGTCGATCCGCGGCACGGATGCGGCAATGGTCTTCCAGGAGCCGTCGCTCGCCCTCAACCCGGTGTTCACCGTCGGCTGGCAGATCATGGAGGGCCTGCGCGCCCACAAAGGCGTCAGCAAGAAGGAGGCCCGGGCGAAGGCGATCGACATGCTCGCGCGCGTCGGCATCCCCGACCCCGAGAAGCGCATCGACTACTACCCGCACCAGTTCTCGGGCGGGCAGAAGCAGCGCGTCGTCATCGCGATGGCGCTCGTGCTCGAGCCCGAGCTGATCATCGCCGACGAGCCGACGACCGCGCTCGACGTGACGGTGCAGGCGGAGATCCTCGATCTGCTCCGCCGCTGTCGCGACGAGTTCGGGGCCGCCATCATCCTCATCACCCACAACATGGGCATCGTCGCCGACCTCGCCGATCGCGTCGCCGTCATGTTCGAGGGCAAGCTCGTGGAGGAGGCGCCCGTCGCCAAGCTCTTCGCGTCTCCGGAGCACCCGTACACCCAGAAGCTCCTCGCGGCGGTGCCGCGCATCGGCACCGGTGGCGCCCGCGCCAAGGCCCGGGTCGACGCGCGGGTCGCGGCGGGAACCGTCAACACCGACGCACCCGTTGTCGTTGCGCAGGACCTGGTCATCGAGTACCCGGGCCGACTCGGCCGCGGCGGCTTCCGGGCCGTCGACGGGGTGAGCTTCACGATCTCGCCCGGCGAGGTGCTCGGCCTCGTGGGCGAGAGCGGCTCCGGCAAGACCACCATCGGCCGCGCCATCGGCGGGCTCACCAAGATCACCGGCGGCTCGCTCCAGGTACTCGGCCACGAGATGCTCGGTATCAAGGAGCGCGCGTTCAAGCCGGTGCGCAGCGACATCGGGTTCGTCTTCCAAGACCCCGCGTCGAGCTTCAACCCGCTGCTCACCATCGCCGAGTGCGTCGCCGAGCCGCTCATCGTGCACGGCAAGGCGAGGGATGCCCGCAGCGCCCGCCCGCGGGTGAACGAGTTGCTCGAGGCGGTGCAGCTCCCGCGCACGTTCGGCGATCGCTTCCCGCACGAACTGAGCGGCGGACAGCGCCAGCGCGCAAGTCTCGCCCGCTCGCTCGCGCTGGAGCCGAGCCTGCTCATCGCCGACGAGCCCACGAGTGCGCTCGACGTCTCGGTGCAGGCCCGGGTGCTCGAGCTGTTCTCCGAGTTGCAGAAGGAGTTCGGGTTCGCCGCCCTCTTCATCAGCCACGACCTCGCCGTCGTCGACATGCTCTCCGACCGCATCGCGGTGCTGTTCCACGGCAGGCTCGTGGAGGAGGGCACGGGCTCCGACGTGCTCGGGGCGCCACAGCATCCGTACACCCAGCGCCTGCTGGCCTCGCTGCCCGTGCCCGACCCGGCCGAGCAGGCCCTGCGCCGCGAGCAGCTGCATGCCCTCAAGGCAGCCGAATGAGTGAAGGGCCCACGGTCAAGGCACGCGACCTCTCGCTACTGTACCCGTCCAGCAATCCGCAGACCCGGTCGATCGCGGTCAACGGGCTGAGCTTCGACATCGCGCCCGGGGAGGTGCTCGCGGTCGTGGGCGAGACCGGTTCGGGCAAGAGCAGCCTCGCCAAGGCGGTCGCGCTGCAGGCAGACCTTGCCGACTCGGAGTCGCCGCGCATCGCCGGCGGCAGCCTCGAGGTCATCGGCACGCAGTTGCGCGGCATCTCGGCGCGCAAGCGCGACCGGCTGGGCCTCTACGTGGGCTACCTGCGGCAGGAGGCGGGCGACTTCCTCGAGCCGCGCCTCACGATCGGCGAGAACGTCGCGGAGCCGATCTTCTCCCGTGACCGGCGCTTCGACCAGACCGAGGCGGGGGAGGCCGTCGCGACGCTCATCGATGCCGTGCGCCTTCCGCTTTCGACGATGAACAAGTACCCGCACGAGCTGAGCAAGGGGCAGCGGCAGCGCGTGGCCATCGCGCGCGCGATGATCCTCGAGCCCCAGGTGCTCGTCGCCGACGACCCGACCGCGGGCATCGACGTGACGGTACGAAGCGCGATCCTCGACATCATCGTCTCGCTGCAGCGCGAGCGCGGGTTCTCGGCCCTCGTGGTCACCGCCGACCTGAGCGAGGTGCGCCGGGTCAGTAACCGCGTGGCGATCATGCACCGCGGCATCATCGTGGGCATCGGCGACCTCGAGGAGGTGCTCGGCGACCCGCACCACCCGTACGTGCGCGACCTCGCTCGCTCGCTCGACCACCTCAACCGCCGTGGCCGCCTACTCGAACAGGGCACCGTATGACCGCACGACTCCCCGGCGAGCACAGGGACCCCCTGTCGCCGGTTCCCCTCAGCGGCGCCCGCCCGACAGCGGGGCCGATCGCCGTACTGCCCTTCACGAACGCCGCGTTCGAGGCCGCCATCGTCTCCGGCGGCGGCACCGTGGGGCCGCTCGGCCCCGAGACGCGCGGCATCGTGTGGCTCACCCTCGACGGTGAGGCGCTCGCGAGCGTGCTCGCGGAGCATCCGTCGATCGAGTGGGTTCAGCTGCCCATGGCCGGCATCGAGCGGTTCAGCCAGGTGCTCGCCGACCACGCCGGCCGCGAGCTGCCGGTGTGGACGAGCGCCAAGGGCGTCTTCGCCGAGCCGGTTGCCGAGCACGCCGTGGGTCTCACGCTCGCGGTGCTGCGCGGCCTGCCCGAGAAGTCGCGCACGCCCAGCTGGGCAGACCCGAAGACGGGCATCTCGCTCTACGGCCGCCGCGTCGTGATCGTGGGCGCGGGCGGCATCGCCGTCGAGCTGATGCGCCTGCTTGCGCCGTGGGAGGTCGAGGTCACCATCGTGCGCCGGGGGAGCGACCCACTGCCGGGCGCCGCCCGCACCGTGCCCGTCGCCGAGCTCGACACCGTGCTGCCGGATGCCGACGTGCTCATCCTCGCCGCGGCCGCCACCGCCGAGACGGCGCACCTCATCGGGCAGAAGCAGCTCGCGCTCCTGAAGCCGTCTGCCGCCCTCATCAATATCGCGCGCGGATCGGTCGTCGACCAGGCCGCGCTCGTCGCCGCCCTGGAGCGCGGTCATCTCGTGGGCGCGGGGCTCGACGTCACGACGCCCGAGCCGTTGCCCGACGGCGACCCGCTGTGGTCGGCGCCGCGTGTGGTGATCACCTCGCACTCCGCCGACACCCCGGAGATGACCGAGCCGCTGCTCGCCGAGCGCATCCGCGCCAACGTCGCCGCGCTGATCGGCGGCACGGGCTTCGTCGGGCTCGTCGACCCGGCCGCCGGCTACTGATGTCCAGCTGGTGGGTCGGCGGCTACGGCGCCGACATGGGCGGCGTCATGCCCGGCATCCAGGCGATGCGATCGACGGATGCCGGCACCCTCGCCCTCGTCGGCACCGCCGTCGAGACGCCCTCGCCGTCGTACCTGCTGTCGCGCGGCGAGCACCTCTACGCGGTGGCCGAGGGCGCCGGAACCGTCGAGGCGTTCCGCCGCACGGGCGAACACACTCTCGAGCGCGTCGGGTCCGTGCCGTCCGGCGGCCGCTGGCCCTGCAACCTCGAGTTCTTCGACTGGGGTATCGCCGTCGCCATCTACTTCGACGGCATCGT
>CAIXMB010000087.1 GCA_903920435.1 uncultured Actinomycetes bacterium | reverse complement strand
CCGGCCAAGACCCCCGCCGCGCACGCCATCCTCGACCGCATGGTCGATGTCGGCCTCGGCTACCTGAGCCTCGGGCAGCCGCTCACCACGCTCTCTGGCGGGGAGCGGCAGCGCCTCAAGCTCGCGATCAACATGGCCGAGAAGGGCGGTGTGTACGTGCTCGACGAGCCGACGACGGGCCTGCACCTCGCCGACGTGGAGCAGCTGCTCGCGCTCCTCGACCGGCTCGTCGACTCCGGCAAGTCGGTGATCGTCATCGAGCACCACCAGGCGGTCATGGCGCATGCCGACTGGATCATCGACGTCGGCCCCGGCGCGGGCCACGACGGCGGCACCATCGTCTTCGAGGGCACTCCGGCCGCGCTCATCGCGGAGGCGAAAACCCTCACGGGCCAGCACCTCAAGGAGTACGTTTCGTAGCATGAACGCACCCTCGATCAACTACATCGCCGTAGTCCTCGCCACGCTCTCGAGCATGATCGTGGGCTCGATCTGGTACACGCCGCGCGTGTTCGGCAAGTATTGGATGAAAGCGGCGAACATCACGCCGTCGAGCAAGGCGAGCGATGCCATCCGGCCGATCGCCATCACCCTCGTCGTGAGCTTCATCACGGCCTGGGTGCTCGCCGGTGCCGTCTCGATCTCGTTCGAGTTCTACGGTGGCAGCTTCCTCGTGAACGCGCTGCTCACGGGCCTGATCCTGTGGGCCGGATTCACCGCCGCACGCTTCATCACGCACGACGCGTTCGACGGCCGCCCCACCGGGCTCACGGTGCTCAACGTCGCCCACGAACTCGTCACGATCATGATCATGGCGCTCATCATCGGAGTGTGGCCTGCCTGACACCAAGCGCACCCTGGCGTCGGTGGCCGACCCGCTCTACGCCCTGGCCCCCGCAGAGTTCACGGCCGCCCGCAACCTCGCCGCGCGCGAGGTCAAGGACTCGGCCGACCTCGAGCTCGCCGCCCGCGTGCAGGAACTGAAGAAGCCCTCCCCCGCGGCGTGGGCGGTCAACCTGCTCGCCCGTCAGCGGGCCGACGAGCTCGAGCAGCTCGCCGAGCTCGGTGAGACCATGCGCGAGGCGACGGAGGAGCTCGACCGCGACCAGCTCGCCGAGCTCACCCGGCAGCGCCGCGCACTCGTCAACGCGCTCGCCCGCGAGGCCTCCTCCCTCGCGACGGATGCCCGGCACAACCTCACCGTGACTGTCGTGGAGGAGGTGGCGCGCACGCTGCAGGCCGCCCTCAACGATCCCGCGGCTGCCGCAGCCGTGCGCAGCGGCCGCCTCGTGCGCGGGCTCGAGGCGACCGGCATCGAGCCGGTGGACCTCACGGATGCGGTTGCCGCACCCGAGGCGTCGATGGTGTCGGCACCGCGCTCCCCCGCCGAGCGGAAGACCGTGCGCGACCTCGCGGCCGTGCGGGCCGCGAAGGAGGCGGAGAAGAAGGCGGACGAGGCCGAGCTCGAGGTGCGCGGCGTGGAGCGGCGCATCTCCGACGTGGAGACGCGCCGCGGCCGGCTGGAGTCGCGGCTCGCCGAGCTCGAGGAGCAGGTGAACGCCCTCGAGGACGAGCTGCGCGAGTCAGATCGCGACCTGCGCTCGCTCGGCCGCGAGCGCGACAGGGCCGCGCGCCGGGCCGAGGACCTGCGGGCCGACGCCGACAAGTTGCGGGAGCGCTAGAGGCGGGTTGAGTAGGCCGCCCGCGG
>CAIXMB010000086.1 GCA_903920435.1 uncultured Actinomycetes bacterium | reverse complement strand
TCGCCGAGGGCTTCGAGAAGGCCAAGGACCTGGCCGAAGACGCCGGCGAGTTCGTGAAGGACAAGGCGGAGGACGCCGCCGACTTCGCCAAGGAGAAGGTGACGGACGTGGCCGACCACGTGCACGACAAACTGCACGAGGACGACCCCCCCGCGGCGCCCACCACCCCCGCGGTCTGACCCCTAGGCCGGTCGAGCAGGTTCGCCCGTTCGACCGGCCTTTCTCATGAGCGCGTTCAGCACGCCAGTTACCCCCACGAGCACCCCACCGATCACCGGAACGAAGAGCCCGGAGTACGCGCCCGCCGCATCGATGGCGGCCCCCGAGAGGCTCGCGCCCGCCGTCACGCCGAACGAGAGCGCGACCGTCGGCCACGCCATCGCCGACGTGATGGACGCCCGGTCGACCGTCTGCTCGATGAGCGACGACCCGGAGATCAGCACCGGCGTTGTCACGGTTCCCGCCACCAGGCTCACGACCGCGAGGCCGGGCACATCGTGCACCAGCAGGAAGAGCGGCATCACCGCGGCGAACGCCACCGCCGAGATCCCCACACGCCGCAGCGGCGACCAGTGCGCGCTCACCGCCCCGAACACGAAGCCGGATGCCACGCTCCCCACTGCGAACACCGAGAGCAGCAGCCCGGCCAACGCTGGCGCGCCGAGCTCGTTCGCGACGCCGACGGCCACGAGGTCGACTGCGCCGAACTGGAATCCGATACCCGCATAGCCGGCCAGCAGCGCGAGCACGGTAAGCGGCAGCCAGGCCGTGCCGCGGGTGCGCGCGCCGCCCGGCGCCGGTGCCGTCGATCGCTGCACGAGCAGCGCGACGAGCCCGAGCACCGAGACCGCAACACCGACGGCGAACCCGAAGGCGGGCGAGACGAGCCCCGCGAGCAGCGTGACCGCGGGCGGCCCGACCACGAAGGTGAACTCGTCGCCGACCGATTCGAGCGCGAGCGCGGTGTGCCGCTTGTGCGGTGAGTCGAGCAGGTGCACCCACCGGGCGCGCGCGAGCGATCCGGCATCGATCGAGCTCGCGCCGACGAGGAACGCGGCGACGAACCAGCTCCAGGCCGGTGCGCCGAGCGTCACCGTCGCGACGAGGGCGGCGGCGGCGGCGATCGAGGCGGCGATTGCGAAGGGCAGCGTGACGGTCTGGCCGCGGGCATCCGCGAGCCTCGACCAGAGCGGGCCGGCGAGAGCGGCCCCCAGCACGACGGAGCCGGAGACGGCGCCCGCGAGCGCGTAGTTGTCGGCGCTGCCGGCCACGAGCAGGATCGCGCCGATGCCCGCCGTCGAGCGCATGATGCGGCCGAACCAGGCGGCGAGGGAGAAGCGCCAGGCGCGCGGAGTTTCGAGAATCTCCAGATAGGGGCGAACGAGGGGCACTGCCACGAATACCACTTCTTTTTCCAAGCCCAGCCCGTTCTGGCCGGGCGAAGACGGGAATGCCCGTCCGCTCCTCGCTCGACCCCCTCAGCATATCGGCGGTGCCGCCTAGGCTGGAGTTCATGCATGTCAGCACCGCACCCCGCCTCGGCCGCCCCGTCTCCGTCATCGGCCTCGGCACCTGGCAACTCGGGGCCGACTGGGGCGATGTGAGCGAGACGGATGCCACGGCCATCCTCGAGGCGTCGGTGCAGTCCGGCGTCACGATCCTCGACACCGCCGACGTCTACGGCGACGGGCGCAGCGAGCAGATCATCGGGCGCTTCATCCGGTCGCACCCCGACATCTTCGTGGCGACGAAGATCGGCCGCCGCGTGCCGCAGGTGCCCGAGAACTACACGATGGCGAACTTCCGGTCGTGGACCGACCGCTCCCGCGGCAACCTCGGCATGGACACCCTCGACCTCGTGCAACTGCACTGCCCGCCGACCGCGGTGTTCGAGAACGACCGCGTCTTCGACGACCTCGACACGCTCGTCGCCGAGGGAGCCATCGCCCGCTACGGCGTGAGCGTCGAGACCGCCGACCAGGCGCTCGCGGCGATCGCCCGCCCGGGGGTGGCCAGCGTGCAGATCATCCTCAACGCGTTCCGCCTCAAGCCGCTCGACCGGGTGCTTCCCGCTGCGCTCGCCGCCGGTGTCGCGGTCATCGCCCGCGTGCCGCTCGCCTCGGGCCTCCTGAGCGGCAAGTACACGACCGAGACCACCTTCGCCGAGAACGACCACCGCACCTTCAACAGGCACGGCGAGGCGTTCGACGTGGGCGAGACGTTCTCGGGGGTCGACTTCGAGCGCGGGGTGGCCGCGGCGCGCGAGTTCTCGGGGCTCGCGGCATCCGTGGGTCTCACCCCGCCCGTTGCGGCGCTCGCCTGGGTCGCCCAGTTGCCGGGGGTCACCACGGTGATCCCGGGTGCGCGCACCGTGGAGCAGGCGCGCTCGAACGCGAGCGCCGGCTCGGTGGAGGGCCTCGACATCACGCCGCGAGTCGTGGAGCTGTACGACGAGTACTTCCGCGCGGAGGTCCACGACCGGTGGTGAACGGCAAGACCCAGCCGCTCGGTGCCGCGTTCACCAACATCTTCACGGCGAACCTCGCCTCGAGCCTCGGCGACGGCATCGTGCGCACGGCCCTGCCGCTGCTCGCGGCGCGGCTCACCACCGACCCGTTCCTCATCTCGCTCATCGCCGCGCTCGCGCTGCTGCCGTGGCTGTTCTTCGCCATCCCGGCCGGAATCCTCATCGACCGCATCGACCGGCGCCGCGCCCTCGCACTCGCGCAGGCCGTGCGCACGACCCTCGCCGTGCTGGTCTTCGTGCTCGTGCTCACGGGCACGCTGACGATCTGGTGGCTGTACCTCGTCGTGTTCGTCTACGGGGTGTTCGAGACCGTGTACGACGGCGCCATCCGGGCCGTGGTGCCGAGCATCGTCGGCAGGCCGAACCTGCCGCGCGCCAACTCGCGCATCGAGGCGGGCGAGCTCGTCGTGCAGAACTTCCTCTCCGGTCCGCTCACGTCGGCGCTCTTCGCGGTGTCGGTGCTGATCCCGGTCGGCATCAACGGGCTCGTGTTCGCCCTGGCAGGCGCCCTCGCGCTTCTGCTGCCGAAGGCGGCATCCGGCACCCAGTTCACGGCGGCGACCGAGACCGAGCCGCGCATCGCGTGGTACCGCCAGTTCGTCGACGGCTTCCGGTTCATCATGGCCAACAAGCAGCTGCGCACGCTGTGGTTCTTCAGCACCTTCTGCGGGATCGTGAGCTCGGCGGCCCTTGCCTCGTTCGTCCTCTTCGTGCTCGATACTCTCGCCGTGCCCGAGCCGCTGTTCGGCGTGTTCCTGCTGACGGGCGCCATCGGCGGCCTCGCCGGCGCGGTGTTCACGAGCCGCCTCAAGGCACGGCTGGGCACGGGCCTCACGATGGCCATCGCGACGACGGTCTCCGGCCTGTTCATCCTGACCACGGGCCTGCTGCCGGTCGTCTGGGCCGCGGGCATCAGCTTCGCGCTCAGCTCGGGCGCGATCACGGTGTGGAACATCCTCGTGATGTCGCTGCGCCAGAGCATCATCCCGGGGCGGCTCCTCGGCCGGGTGCACGGCACCTGGCGCACCCTGCTGTGGGGCACGATGCCGCTCGGCTCGCTCATCGGCGGGCTCATCGCGCGCGTCGACCTCGTGCTGCCGTTCATCATCTTCGGGGCGCTCGAGGTCGCGGCGAGCCTGGTGTTCTTCCGCTTCCTCATGACGCTGCCGAACCCCGAGGATGTCGACAACGGCGACGAGCCGCTACTGGTGGGCGGCCAGCCACTCGCGTAGCGCGGCGAGCGTCTCCTCCGGCTTGTCGCGGTGCGGCGAGTGCCCGGCCCCGGCGATGGCGACCGCGCCGAGCTCGCGGGCGAGCTCCGGCTCGACCATCGTGTAGACCTCGGGGTCGCCGGTCAGGATGAGGGTGGGCACGGTGAGCGCCCGCGCCTCGCCCCGCACATCCCACCGGCCGGTGTCGCTGAAGGTGCGCGTGACGGCGAACGGATCCACGCGCTGCACGCCCGCGAGCTTCGCCGCACGGTCGCGCTCGTGCCAGTGCGGCTTGTCGCGCGCGAGGGATTCGGCGGTGAACTCGAGCTCGGCGACCTGCTCGGCGACGATCGCCGCCTCGTCGGCCACCGGAACGTCGAGCACGGGGTCGATCAGCACCAGCAGCTTGGTGAAGTGCGGGCGCTGTGCGGCGAGCACGGATGCCGCGCCGCCGAGTGAGTGGCCGACCACGAGGTCCCATCCGTCGTCGAGGTCGCGCGCGTAGTCCGTGAGGGCGTAGCTCTCGGCGCGGGCGCCGTACCCGTGTCCGCGCAGGTCGACGGTGGCGACGTCCCACCCGTCTGCCTCGAGCGCGGCAGCCACTCGCCACCACGACTCGGAGTCTGAGCTGAGGCCATGCACGAGGAGGGCGTTGCCGGTCATCCGTTCACGTTAGCGGAGGCCCGGCGTGCGGGAAGTTCTCAGCCCCGAAAATGGTTGACTTGTCATATGAAACTCATGATCCTCGTTGGCAGTGTCCGCCCCGGCCGTGTCGGCCTTCCCGTCGCCGAGTGGGTGCGCGCCCAGGTCGAGGCGGACGGGCGCTTCGATGAGATCGACTTCGCTGACCTCGCGGAGATCAACCTGCCGTTCATGGACGAGCCGAACCACCCGTCGAAGCGGCAGTACACCAAGTCGCACACCATCGCGTGGAGCGAGCGCGTCAACGCCGCCGACGCCTTCATCTTCGTGACGCCCGAGTACAACCACAGCTTCTCGCCCGCGCTCAAGAACGCGTTCGACTACCTGAACCAGGAGTGGTGGCGCAAGGCGGTCGGCTTCGTCAGCTACGGCGGTGTCTCGGCGGGCACGCGCGGCGTCACGGCCTTCGAGCCGGCGTTCACGACGCTGGGGCTCGTCAAGACGGGCGCCAACGTCGAGATACCGCTCATCGGCACCCGCGTGGTCGACGGGGTGTTCACGGCGAACGAGAAGGAGACGGCGATCCTGGGCAAGGTCATCGCCGAACTGCAGGAGCTCACGACGGCCCTCAAGCCCCTGCGGAGCTAGATCAGCTCGGCTGGATCGGCACCGGCTCGGTGTCGGCCATCGGGCTCGCGTCTTTCCCGCGAAGGTCCGGATGCCACCGGCGCAGCACCGTCGGAACGAGGAAGCCCACGAGCGCGAGCGATCCCGCGGCCCAGAACCCGCCGACGGCGCCGTTCGCGTCGATGAGGAAGCCCGCGGCAGCGGAACCCAGAGCCGCACCGATGAGCTGGCCCGTGCCGACCCATCCGTAGGCCTCTGCGGTGTCGCTGAACTTCACGCTCGACGACACGATCGCGAAGATGACCGCCAGGGCCGGTGCGATGCCGATGCCCGCGATGAGGAGTGTGACGGCGAGCCACCAGAACTCGAGGCCGTAGCCCTGCACGAGGGTGTAGCCGAGTGCGAGCGAGAGTCCGACGAGCACGGCGAACATGCGGCGCGCGAGTGCCCACGGGCCGATCGGCACGTGCCCGAGAGAGAGGCCGCCGACGATCGAGCCGATGGCCCAGATCGCGAGCACGAGGCCCGCCTGCGGGCCGCCCTCGCCGAAGACGGCGACGACCCCGGCCTCGACTGCCGCGCACGACCCGACCAGCAGGAAGCCCGTGATGGTGCCGAGCATCACGGCCGGCCTGCGCAGCACGACGCCGAACTTGCGCTTGCTGCGGGGGATGCGCACGCGCCCCACCTCGGGGCTCGCGATGAACCAGATGCCCCCGCCGATGAGGAACGCGCCGGCGATGCAGATGGCGAGCACGCTCGAGATCTGCACGGCGACGAAGGTCGTGATGACGGGGCCCGCGATCCAGATGATCTCCTGGGCGGAGGCGTCGAGCGAGAAGAGCGGGGTGAGCTGCCGGGAGTTGACCATCTTGGGGTAGATAGTGCGCACGGCCGGCTGGATGGGCGGCGTGCTCAGGCCGCCGATGAAGCCGACGAGCATGTAGAGCGGCAGGGTGAGGGGCGCGAGCGCAATGGTGAAGATCGCCGCGGCGCACACCACGAGCGTGAGGGAGAGGACGGGGCGCATTCCCCACCTGCCCATCCACCGGCTCGTGAGCGGCCCGGCGATGGCCTGGCCGAGGCTCGTGGCGCCGAGGACGAGACCGGCGGCGCCGTACGAGTGCAGGATGTGCTCGATGTGGATGAGGAAGGCCAGCGAGAGCATGCCGCTCGGGAAGCGCGCGGTCAACTGGGCCGCGATGATGCGGCCCACCCCGGGCGTCTTCAGGAGGTCGATGTAGCTCTTCACGAGACCACCAGCTTAGACCGGGGCTCCGACGCCGGAGGGGGTGTCGGCGGTGCCCAATATGGTCGCTTTACCGCGTGTCGGATTGCCTCACAGGCTGTGCAGAAGTAGGACAAGTTATCCACATCTGTGGACGACACGCCCACTACATCTAGGGTTGGCGCCGTGTCGGTAGAACTAGATATAGTGGTGAGACCGCCGGGCCGGGGGTAACGGTATCTGGTGGGTTTTCGGGGTTTTTGGGGCGCCTTCAGGGTGCAGAGGGAGTTACTTTCGTGGGAATCACAGTCGTCAAGCGCAGCGGTGAGCGCGAGCCGTACGACGCCAACAAGATCAACTTGGCCATCGAGGCCGCGAGCGCCGGTCTCGACGAGAACATCACGTGGGTGACGCAGATCGCCTCCGAGCTCGAGCTCACCCTCTTCGACGGCATCACCACTCAGCAGCTCGACGAGGCCGTCATCCAGGTGGCCCTGCAGAACGTCAAAGACGACCCCGCCTTCGACATCGTCGCGGCGCGCCTCCTGCTCAAGACGATCTACAAGCGGGTGCTCGGCGACTACGAGACCGCAGCGGAGCTCAAGGAGCTGCACCGCTCGCACTTCGCCGTCAACGTCAAGCGCGGTGTCGACGAGGGTCTGCTCGACCCGCGCCTCACCCAGCTCTTCGACCTTGACTTCCTCGCCACCCAGCTCGAGCCCGCCCACGACGAGCTGCTCAAGTACATCGGCGTCGTCACGCTCAACAACCGCTACGGCATCAAGGGCCGCAACGGCGACGCGCTCGAGGTTCCCCAGTACTTCTGGATGCGCATCGCCATGGGCCTCTCGCTCAACGAGGCAGACCCCACCAAGGCCGCGCTCGCGTTCTACGAGAAGATGAGCTCGCTCGAGTACCTCGCCGCTGGGTCGACCCTCGTCAACGCCGGCACCATCTACCCCCAGCTCGCGAACTGCTTCGTCATGGAGATGCAGGACGACATGGAGCACATCGCCAAGACGACGCGCGATGTCATGTGGCTCACCAAGGGCACGGGCGGCATCGGCCTCTCGGTCACCAAGCTGCGCGCGCAGGGCTCGCCCATCCGCTCCAACAACACGACGTCGACCGGCCCGATCCCGTTCATGCACACGATCGACTCGATCCTGCGTGCGGTCAGCCGCGGCGGCAAGAAGTTCGGCGCCCTGTGCTTCTACATGGAGAACTGGCACATGGACTTCCCGGAGTTCCTCGAACTCCGCAACAACTCCGGTGACCCGTACCGCCGTACCCGCACCGCGAACACCGCGGTCTGGATCAGCGACGAGTTCATGAAGCGCGTGCAGAACGACGACGACTGGTACCTCTTCGACCCGCTCGAGGTGAGCGACCTCAACGAGCTGTACGGCAAGGCGTTCTCGGCCCGCTACAACGAGTACGTGGCCAAGGCCGAGGCCGGCGAGATGCGCCTGTTCAAGAAGATCACGGCGCGCGAGCAGTTCAAGGCGATCCTGATCTCCCTCCAGACCACGAGCCACCCGTGGCTCACCTGGAAGGACACGATCAACAACCGCGCCCTCAACAACAACACGGGCACGATCCACCTCTCGAACCTGTGCACCGAGATCACGCTCCCGCAGGACGAGGACAACGTCTCGGTCTGCAACCTCGCGTCGATCAACCTGTCGCAGCACCTCGACGACGCCGGCCAGCTGGACTTCGCCAAGATCGAGGCCTCGGCCCGTCTCGCGGTGCGCCAGCTCGACAACCTGATCGACATCACGCGCTCGAGCGTCAAGGAGGCCGACTTCTCCAACGCGCAGAACCGCGCCGTGGGCCTCGGCGTCATGGGCTTCACCGACGTGATCGAGAAGCTCGGCATCAGCTACGAGAGCGAGGCGGCGTACGACCTGATCGACGAGATCATGGAGCACGTCTCGTACGCGGCCATCGACGCCTCGGCCGAACTCGCCAAGGAGCGCGGGGCGTACCCGAACTTCGAGGGTAGCCGCTGGTCGGAGGGCCTCGTGCCGCTCGACTCGATCGCGCTCACCGAGGCCGACCGCGGCGTGGCCATCAAGGTCAACCGCACGACGCGCCTCGACTGGGATGCGCTGCGGGCGAAGGTCAAGGGCGGCATGCGCAACGCGACCCTCATGGCCATCGCGCCCACGGCCTCGATCGGCCTCGTCGCGGGAACCACCCCCGGCCTCGACCCGCAGTTCGCGCAGATCTTCAGCCGCGCCACCTCGAACGGCAAGTTCCTCGAGGTGAACGCCAACCTCGTTCACGACCTGCAGAAGCTCGGCATCTGGGAGTCCACGCGCGAGGCGATCCTGCGCAGCCAGGGCGACATCCAGAACGTCGCCGCGATCCCTGACAACCTCAAGGAGGTGTACAAGACAAGCTTCCAGCTCTCCCCGTACGCGTTCCTCGAGGTCGCGGCCCGCGCGCAGAAGTGGATCGACCAGGCGATCAGCCGCAACATGTACCTCGAGACGCGCGACCTCGGCGACATGATGGACATCTACTTCGCGGCCTGGGAGCGCGGCGTGAAGACGACGTACTACCTGCACATGAAGCCGCGTCACACCGCCGAGC
>CAIXMB010000085.1 GCA_903920435.1 uncultured Actinomycetes bacterium | reverse complement strand
CGGACGGAGAGGCCGGCTTTGTGGAGGTCGTCGCGGGCGGAGTCTGACAGAGTTCGGTAGTCCGGGTCGTCGGCGAGGTCGCCGAGGTTGGGCAGGATGTCCGCTAGGACTGGAGCGCGGTGGTCGCCGACCTTGTCGACGGTCATCCGCAGCGCCGCCCTGAGGGCTTCTTCTTCCCATGAGTCGAGCTGTTGGTCGCCGCGGGCGAGGCGGGTGACGATGTTCAGCAGCCGCGCCTGTCCCTGTAGTCCGGTGCCTTCGAGGATGGTGGGGTCGAGGAGGTTCAGGGTGGTGCCGGTTCCGTCGGGGCTGAACTTGATGGGCTCGTACCCGTAGCGGCGCACGACGCCTGAGTATTCGCCTTCCCCTGCTTGGTCCTTCTTGTCGAAGACGACGCAGCGGCGGTTCTTCAGCAGCAGCGGCCGCAGGACGTGGTTGGCCTTGGTGTGGGTGGACTTGCCGGCGCCGACGTCGCCCATGATGATGACGTTCGGCGATGACACCTCGCGCGGTGTGGAGTTGTAGGCGGTGATCGGGTCGTGGGCGATGGAGGTCCGCGACAGTACGTCGCGGCCCGTGACCACGCCGGTCGTTCCTGTGGGCGGGCCGATGAGGGCGGTGTTGAGGATCTCTGCCTGACGTGTCGTCGATGGTGCGCCTTGGATGGCGGGCGCGTATTGGCCGCGAGCTGCCGCGCCCGGCTTCATCCGCAGTCGCGTTCCGGGCTGCCCCCACGGCGTGATCTCGACCGGGGTTTCAGTGCCCTCGGCCGTCGGTTCGGCGGGTGGCGCGAAGGCTCGGAGTATGGGTGCGTCCCAGAGCTTGGAGCGGGCGGGCTTGAGGTCGGTCATGAGATGGACTCCTTCTCGGTGCGGCCGGCGAGTTTGGCGTAGAGGCGGGATGACATGGACCGGCCCGCGGTGGCGAGGCCGCGGCCGATGGGCCAGGTGGTGCCGGAGGCGGCGGACTGGAACGAGTCCTGCCAGTCGAGGTGGTCGATGCCGGCGGAGCCCGCGCAGGTCTCCTCGAGCTGGCGAGAGAAGCGGGCGAGCTCGTCCCGGTCCCTCGCGGAGATGGTGATGTAGCCGACCCACTCGGCCCCGTGGTGGTGGGAGCCGGCGGTCAGGTCCGCGCGACGTCGCTGCGCGGCCGACATGGCAACGTCCGTGTCGTCGGTGTCGAACTTGCCCGCCTCGTGTCGCGACAAGGCTTCTGCTTGGTCGCGCACGAGGTCCTGACGTGCTGCGGCTTTGGCGTCGTTGGCGGGGATGAGGTGGATGTGGAACGACACCGATCGGATGAACTGCATGTCCCGGCCGATCAGCAGGTCCAGGAGCCACAGCTGGGTGCGAGGTGCGGTGGCCATCGCGTCCGCGCGGATCGCCGCCGTACGGTGCCACCACTCCACGGGAAGTCCGGCGATCGGGTCGATGCCTTGCACGACGTGTGCGGAGAACTCGTCGTGGGAGGTGATGCCCATGTGGGCGGGGTCGACGTCGGCGACGAAGTCGATTGGACGTGACGGGTTCTGCTGGTGCAGCATCACTGCGACGGTCTGCCGTGCGGTGAGCACCTCCACGGTGCCCAGGCGTGCGTCCTCGAGCCCGCGCAGGGTCGAGGCGATCTCCTGCGCCATGAGTCCGCGCCACCCGTCGCGGGCGGGGCCGTACTTGGCGGCGGCATCGGCGAAGCTCTGGTTGACCGGCCAGCTGATGATGATGAAGTGCCGCTGCACCATCGCGTCCTCCCCCGTCAGCCGCAGCACCTCCTCATAGGACGCGACCGCCTCGGCAGGCGCCGCCGGGTCGAGGGCGCCGGAAACCCAGTACTCCTGCATCGCCGTATCGGCCGGCAGGACTCGGGTCATGGTCTGCACATTGCCGACGAGGTTCGAGGCAGCAGCCCTATTGGCGAGGAACGTGCCCCACCCCTCGGCGGCTCGGGTCATGACGGAGGTGGATTCGATGCCGCGCAATTGCCCGGTGACTACGAACGTCACTGACAGATACTGGGCTTCCCCGGTGGGAGCATGCCAGCCGATGCCGGGTTCGCCGCGGCCGTGCTGCAGCCACCCCATCCCGTCAGCACCGTCAGGGTTGGAACGCATCGCGGTCAGCACTCGCTGCGCCTCCCACGTCGCGTCGCGGCGGGCGCGACCGCGCAGGTGCCGGGCATCGCGAAGCGCCTGCTCGGCTTGGTCCCATGCTGCGATGTCGTAGGGGACGAATGCGTCGACCCCTGAGGACACGCGCTCCTTCCAACGGTTGCGGCGCGTGCGACGTTCCATGATCGTGCCGCGGTGCGTGCGGGTCGTGACAAGGAGCGTGACCCCAGATCCGACGACCCCGACAACGAGGCCCGGCCACCCGATCAGCGGAGTAAAAATCAGCCCGGACACAATGAAGACGCCGAGGAGGATGATCCGGCTACGGGAGTGTGTCCCGCCGAAGAACGAGCGGTGCCCGGTCTCGCCGCCGAGGTAGCGGACGGTCGCCCGCGTTTGCGTCTCGGTCATGGTCGCTCTGCTCCGATCGTCGAATCATCCAGTGCTGCGGTGGCCTGCCGGCCCGCTGCTTCCGTCAACTTCACGCCCTTCGACGCCGCGGTCACGCCCGCAGCCAGCACAAGCGTGGGAATGCCGATCGCGGCCCCAGCCCCCGTCGCCGTCTCGGCGGCACCGGCAGCCGCCAGTCCGCCGCTCGCGGCCGCGGCGCCTTCAGCCGCTCCAGCGGATGCTGCTGCACCGCCGGCGCTGGCACCGGCTCGGGCGGCCGAAGCACCAGCCATGCTCATCCCCTCGGCTTCAGGGGCGGCCGCGCTGGCGGAGCTCGGCGCGGCACTCGTGGATGCGCCCCTCGAACCGCGCCCTGAGGAGGCACCGCGGTCGAAGCGCGCCGTGGCCTCGCTCATGTTCTGCGGGCCGATGGACCCGGCAGCGACCGCGGGTCCGCGTGTTCCACCGAACCCGTTGGGGATCACCGGCGCAAGCTTCATCAACAGCAGAGGCGAGCACGCGGCCAGGAAGAGGGCGATCACCGCGACGCTGAGCTGGACCAGCGAGTGCAAGTTGAGGTTGTTGCCGAAGGTGGCCACCGAGTTGGCCATCATCACGAACGAGAACCCGAGCAGGAAGAACAGCAGTGGGTGGGCGGCCAGGATGCCGACCCACACCGACACGATCTTCGT
>CAIXMB010000084.1 GCA_903920435.1 uncultured Actinomycetes bacterium | reverse complement strand
CGCCGCCCGCCTCGCCAGCGCCCACCCCGCCTGAACCACCCCGCCTGGCCCCCCGCCTGCCCCCCAACGGAGGAGGGTCAGGCCGCGGTGTAGCCGCCGTCCACGACGAACTCGGAACCGGTGACGAAGGCCGACTCGGCACTCGCGAGGAACGTGATCACCGCGGCGACCTCCTCGGGGGTGCCGAGACGGCCGATCGGGGTGGTCGCCACGAGTGCGGCACGGTCTGCCGAGCCGAGGATCGGGGTGTCGATGAAGCCGGGGTGCACCGAGTTCACGCGCACGCCCTGCTTGCTCCAGGCGATCGCGGTGTTCTTGGTGAGGGTTCGCACGGCACCCTTGGCCGCGTGGTAGGCCGGGCTCGAGCCGAAGCCGCCGACGATTCCATACATCGAGCTCACGTTCACGACCGACCCGCGGCCGGATGCTTTCAGTGCTGCGCTCGCGGCCTTCTGACCGAGGAACACGCTCGTCTGCGTGATCGCGATGACGCGGTCGTAGCTGGCTTTCGTGGTGTCCTCGATGAGGGCGATATCGCCGATGCCGGCGTTGTTCACCAGCACCGTGAGTCCGCCGAACGTCGCGACGGTCTCGGCGATCGCTCGCTCCCACGAGTCTTCGTCGCTCACGTCGAGGTGGATGTAGCGGGCGGTGCCGCCGTCGGCGGCGATGGCGGCGACCACGGATGCGCCGAGCTCGTCTTGGATATCGGCGACGACGACGCTGCCGCCCTCGCTCGCGATGCGCGTGGCGGTGGCGGCGCCGATGCCGCTCGCTCCGCCGGTGACAATGGACACGGTGTTGTCGAAACGACCCATAGAACACTCCCCGTTCACAGATGGCGACAGCTGTCGCCTGAGCCGAGTCTAGGGTCTTAGGGTTGAGGCATGACAACGGATGTCTCCCGCACGAATTCGCCCCCGCCTCGCCCGAAGTCGCCCTCTCCCCTGGCGTGGCGTACGCCCTGCTGGATGTCATGCGGGGCGTGGTGGACCGGGGTACCGGCAGCGCCATCCGCAGCCGCTTCGGCATCCGTGCCGATGTGGCGGGCAAGACCGGCACCACCCAGGACAACACTGACGGCTGGTTTATTCTGATGCACCCCCAACTGGTCGCCGGGGCCTGGGTCGGCTTCAACGACAACCGGGTGACCCTGCGCAGCGATTACTGGGGTCAGGGAGCCCACAGCGCATTAACCCATCGTGGGCGAGTTCTTCCAGCAGTCCCTGAAGTCCAGATTGATCGACCCCCGTGCCCGTTTTGCCGAGCGCCAGGACCCCGGAATGTTCTCCTGGCTGCGGCGGAAGATCCAAGATTTGCTTCATCCTGTACCCGCACAGGTTCCTGCTCCTGCTCCTGCGCACCGACGTAGCGGCGGGGTACCCGCACCTTCTCAAGCCGTGGAGGCGTCGGTTCCGCCTGGTCAGGCAGCCCCCGCGGCCCTGCCGCCCGCCGAGGCAGACCCGCCACAGGCCCAACAACCGTCTGAGGATGCGGCACCGGCGCCGGCGATTACATCGGGTAACAACGGCAGTCCCCCTTGAGAACCTGGAAAGTGTATCGACACCAGCCACCAGCCACCATGAAATCCGTATTCCATGGCCGGCAGCCGCAATTTCATCATCCGGATCCTTGGCTGTGCGGG
>CAIXMB010000083.1 GCA_903920435.1 uncultured Actinomycetes bacterium | reverse complement strand
GGGGTCATGCAGGAGGCGGACCTGAGCGGCATGTGCGACCGGGCGACCGCCGCGGCGCTCGCCCGCGCCCGCGAGCTCGCCGCGGGGGCCTGAGGGCGCCCGACCTGCACCCCGTGAACAACTCAGGCACAACCGCGGTCTGCCGCCCACATCACGCAGGTCAGGTTGCTCCAGCCTGAGTTGTTGACGTCCCGGCGCTCGCCGCGGGGGCCTGAGGGCGGATTCGCGGCGTCGTCTTGGCGATTCCATAGGGTGTCGGGGCACTCTGGTCACGCGCGCGTTGGGGCGCGCCCGAATCCTGAGGAGTAGCCGTGGCAGCCAAGAACGCAGTCGTCGAAGACGCGCCCGCCGTCGTGGAGCGGCCCGCCCCGCGGGTCGTGGTGGCGCGCACCCACCCGCTCGTGGTCGCGGGCATCGCCGTCGGCGCCGTCGTCATCGCGGGGCTGCTGTTCGGCGGGGGCGTGCTCGTCGGCACGCACATTCCGACCGGTCAGTCGCAGTCGCAGTTCGGCCCCGGCCAGGGCGCATTCCCGGGCGGTCCCGACGGCATGGGCGGCCCCGGGCCGGTGCGACCCGGTCAGGACGACGACTCGCAGCCCTAGGAGTTCGGCGCTCTAGGAGTTCAGGGTCGCGAACCGCTCGATGTCGACGGAGTTGCCGCTCACGATGATGAGGTCGTGGTTCGACACCACGGTCTCCGGGGTCGCGTAGGTGAAGTCCTTGCCCGGTGACTTCACCCCCACCACGGTGATGCCGTACTTGCGGCGCACCTGCGACTCCGAGAGCGCGATGCCGCGGATGGGCTTCGGCGGGTACATCTTCACGATGGCGAAGTCGTCGTCGAACTCGATGAAGTCGAGCATCCGGCCCGATACGAGGTGGGCGACGCGCTCGCCGGCCTCGGCCTCGGGATAGATCACGTGGTTGGCGCCGATGCGCGCGAGGATCTTGCCGTGCGACTGGCTGATCGCCTTCGCCCAGATCTGCGGGATCTTCAGGTCGACCAGGTTCGCGGTGATGAGCACGGATGCCTCGATCGACGAGCCGACCGCGACGACGGCGATCGCGAAGTCCTGGGCACCGATCTGCCGAAGGGCGTCGATGGACCGGGCGTCCGCCTGTACGGCGTGGGTGACGCGCTCCGACCACTTCTGCACGAGGCCGTTGTCCTCGTCGATGGCAAGCACCTCGCGGTCGAGCCGCTGCAGCTGCCCGGCCGTCGCCGCGCCGAACCGACCAAGGCCGATCACCAGGACTGGTGCGTCGTGGGGGATCTTGTCAACCAACGATGGGCCTCTCTTCCGGTCGCTTGAACAGCTG
Source organism: uncultured Actinomycetes bacterium (assembly GCA_903920435.1). Lineage (GTDB taxonomy): Bacteria > Actinomycetota > Actinomycetes > Actinomycetales > Microbacteriaceae > Rhodoglobus. The sequence goes on along the minus strand of CAIXMB010000083.1, from coordinate 28,801 downwards.
CCTGCGCTGACTCGCGGCAAGTGCCGCCGCCAGAGTCACGGTACCAATGCGCCCGAAGAACATCGTCGCGGCGAGAACGTACTGCGCACCGTCGGAGCTGCCCTGGGTGAACCCGGTCGAGAGCCCGCAGGTCGCGAAGGCGCTGATGACGTCGAACAGTACGTAGTCGAGCGGCGCGTCGGTGATGAGCAGCAGCACCACCGATGAGGCGGCCACGGTCGTCGCCCCCCAGAGCACAACGCTCACGCCCAGTCGCAGCACGTCCTGCGGGATGCGGCGCTCATACGCCTCCATCTCGTCGTTGCCGCGGGCCTCGGCGAACGCGGCGAGGAAGAGCACGGCGAGCGTGGTGACCTTGATGCCGCCGGCCGTCGACGCCGATCCGCCGCCGATGAACATGAGCATGTCGGTGACGAGCAGGCTCGAGCCGTCGAGCTGCGAGATGTCGATGGTCGAGAAACCGCCCGAGCGCGCCATCGTCGACATGAAGAAGCTCTGCAGGATGCGCTGGCCCACGTCCAGGTTCGCGAACGTCCTCGGGTTGTTGAACTCGAGCACGAAGTAGGCGATCGCGCCGAGCACGAGCAGCAGGCCGAAGGTGAGGAGCGTCATCTTGACGTGCAGCGACCACCGGCGGGGCCGCCGGAGGTTGCGCGCGAGCACGTAGATGACGGGGAACCCGATGGCGCCCGCGATCACGCCGATCATCATGACGCTCAGGAACCAGACGTCGCCCGCGTAGGGCGTGAGCCCCTCCGCGGTCGGCATGAACCCGGTGTTCGTGAACGCCATGGCGGAGATGTAGATCGACTGCCACGCGGCGTTCAGCGGGTCGACGCCCTGCAGCAGCATGCGCGGGAACAGCAGGATGGCCACGATGAGCTCGATCGCCACGACGCTCACCGCCACGGTGACCAGCAGGTTGCCGGTCTCGCCGAGGCGCACCGCCTGGCCCTCGGCGATGGGGCCCTTGCGGATGCGCAGCGGGTTCGCGTCGCCCGCCGCGAGGAGCTTCTGGCGCAGGCCGAGTTTGCGGCTGATGACGAGCCCGAGGATCGAGGCGAGCGTCAGCACGCCGATGCCGCCGATCTCCACCCCGATGAAGATGAAGGCGTGGCCGAGCGGCGACCAGTACGTGGCCATGTCGACCGTCGAGAGGCCGGTGACGCAGATCACCGAGACGGCCGTGAAGAGTGCATCCACCAGGGGCGCCTGCTTGCCCGACGACGTCGCGAGCGGGAGCGAGAAGAGCGCGGTGAAGACGAGGATGAGCGCCGCGAAGATGAGGATCGCGAACCGCGCGGGAGTCGCCGCGATGAACGCGTCGACCCCGTCCCTGATGCGGGAGAACGCGGTCTCACGTGAGATGGGTTTGCCGCGCATCCTGCCATTCTCCTAGGTGAAGCGCGCAACGCTACCCTGTTGCCATGGCTGACATCTTCGACGTCGTGTCCGATCCGACGAGGCGCGACCTGCTTGCTGCACTCCTCGAGCGGTCGCTGGCGAGGGATGCCTCGGCCGGCGAGATCGCCGTCGGTGACCTCGTCGAGCGGCTGGGCCTCAGCCAGCCGACGGTCTCGAAGCACCTCAAGGTGCTCAGGGACCACGGTCTCGTGAGCGTGCGGGAGGACGGCCAGCACCGCTACTACCGGCTGGACCCCGCGCCCCTCGAGCAGCTCGAGGCCTGGCTCAGGCCGTACCTCGACCCGACCTTCGACGACGAGGACGACCTGCCGATCGACGACGGCGGTTCCGCGGTGTTCGCGGCGTGGTCGGGCGCTGACGTCGGTGACACGATCGGCAGGCGGGTCGCGGAGGGCACCTACCAGGCCCGCAACCTCCCGAAGACGTTCAAACGACGGATTCTGCGCAGGCCGTAAGTGCCCCTAACGGGGGTGGACATCGCGTAACTCCAACCCCTAGTGTTGCCACCTAGCACTTCAGTAACACTGACTGTGCCTCGATACGAGGAGTACCACCCGAGATGGCGCAAGACCTGTCCGACGTTCGTTTTCTCACGGTCGCTGAGGTGGCCGAGATGATGCGCGTCTCGAACATGACCGTGTACCGCCTCGTGCACTCCGGCGATCTGCCCGCCGTGCGGTTCGGCCGCTCGTTCCGCATCCCGGAATCGGCAGTGGTCGCGGCTATCGCGACGCCCATCTCCGAGGTCGGCTGACGCTCCTAGCGGGCAAGAGTCAGGATTGGCCGCGAAAGTCGAGCTCGCTCACTAGACGAGAGACCATTGGGTAGTCGGGATCAGCCCAGTCGAGCGCGTCAAGTTGCGACACATGAACCCAACGAAGTTCATCGTGATCGGTGCTCGTGGTCGGGGCGCTTTCCAGCAGGTGAGCTTCGAAACACCGAAGGTCGATCGACTGACCGCCGACTACGGTTGTGGCGCGGACGATTAGTCTTCCCACCTCTATTTCGATCGATAGTTCTTCGAGAATTTCCCGTCGTAGTGCCGAAGCCAGTGATTCATGCGCCTCGATTTTGCCGCCTGGAAATTCCCATTTTCCAGCGGCGGCTTTGCCGGGACCACGTCTGCAGGCGAGTACCTCGTCGCCGGATCGGATGACTGCTGCAACGACATGAAGAAGGTTCTCGCTCAATCTGGGCCCTTCCTCCGGGTGGCGCGCCGACGCAATGAATTCATAGTGAGAGTGCTTCAATTGTTGAACTCGCGTCCGCATTGGAGCAACAAATGACCTTCGTAGTGTCGGAAGCCACACTAGATGATCTGTTGCATGAGGTGCTTGAGAAGCTTCCCCAAGCGGGATTGATGACTCGGCCAAGTCGGGGACCCGCGCTTGAAGTGGTCGGAGCCGTGCTGGAACTCAGAAATCCTCGCGCTCGGCTCAGCAGAAGCGCATCTCGAAGTCGCGTGTTCAGTGCGCTAGGTGAGTTGGTCTGGTACCTGTCTGGAAGCGATGATCTGGAACACATCGCCCACTACATCAAGAAGTACCGAAAGGAAGCGACGGAGGGGATCATCAAGGGCGCGTACGGCCCTCGATTGTTTGGCGAGGATCGCGGCGGTCAGATTGCTCACATTACCCAGATGCTGCACGAACGTCCCTTCACGCGTCAAGCCGTCGTGCAGCTATTCGACCGCCAAGATCTTGAAGCTGGAATTAAGGATCCGCCCTGCACCTGCACGCTGCAATTTCTCCTTAGAGACGGAAAGCTCAACCTCGTGGTCTACATGCGTTCAAACGACGCGTTCATGGGGTTACCCCACGACATCTTCGCTTTCACAATGCTGCAGGAGATGGTGGCTCGTGCCGTAGGTGTCGAACTCGGAACGTATCAACACTTTGTGGGCAGCCTTCATCTATATGTGGATGACCAGGAGGACGCTGAAGCCTATTTGGCCGAGGGATGGCACTCTCCACCAGAAGAGATGCCGGCAATGCCAACAGGAGACCCCTGGGGCTTCGTCGAATACCTTGTGACGTTGGAGCGGGAGTTGCGCGAGGGAACCGATCGAGGGAGCGAGCCCAGCGGATCCGGAAGCGACTACTGGGATGATCTGGGCAAGGTGCTTGAAGCGTTCGCGGTGTTGCGCGACCCCGCCCAACTCGCTGCAATTGCGGACTCGATGACGGATGACTACTACCGGCTGTACCTAATCGACCGGCGAGCCAACTTGGAGGCCAGCTAAAAGTGCGGAAGAACTATGAGAATGACGCGGCGCGCCTTGGGCTGGCCCTCGCGGAGTTTGAGCGCACGCAATTTCCCTTGCCGGGCATAACGAACGATGAGGCCCGCGCCGTGTTCATCGATCAGATTATTGATAGCGAACAAAGAGTCCTGTACACCGATCGCTTGCTTCGGCGGGACCTCGACCCCTTGGCTGAAGACCCGGCTTCCGATTCCTTCGACCCTCTGAAGGCCGCAATACTTCTAAACCGGCGCGGCAACTTCGACGAGGCAGTCTGGATGGTCTATCTCTTTGTCCATTTTGGAAAGCATCGGCGAAGTGGGTGGCGATATATCCGGGACATCTACGGGCGGCTAGGTCAGGGCGGCAGGTGGAATTGGGCGGACACTTCTGCGGATCCGACTGCTTTTCGTTTCTGGTTGGACGCCAATCAGGACGAACTGAAGGACCCCAGCCGGCCTCACGGTTTCGGAAATCATCGCAAGTACGAAAGTCTCGCAGCCTGGACAGAGCGAGGGACCGGCGCCGCAGTCCAGAGCTATGTGGAATGGGTTCTCGCTGCGGGCGGGGACCACCAGCAGCGCTTCACCGAAGCTGAGAAGCTCGGACCCGAAGACGGGTTCGACTACTTATATCGGTCGATGCGAGATGTTCGACAGTTCGGGCGAATAGCCCGCTTCGACTATCTGACAATGCTCGGAAAGCTGGACCTCCTTGCGATCACGCCGCCTCACTCCTACTTGATCGGTGCGACGGGTCCGCTGATGGGAGCACGTCTTCTGCTCGACGACCACGCAAGTTCTGCGAAGGTCGTCCAGGGCCGTCTGCAGCTTCTAGCGGACGGAGCTAAAATCCCACCGCACGTTCTCGAAGACGCCGTCTGCAACTGGCAGAAGGCGCCGACCAAGTACGCGAAGTTCTCGGGCTGAAACTACTTGGGAACTAGTGTCCCGCCGTCCCAGCGGTACCAGCGCTTCAGTTTGTTCAACTGACTGTGAGGCACTCTTCCGTCGTGTTGGAGTTGACCGACCAGTACTCCCGGGGCGATTCCTAACTGGGAGGCCCAGCCTGCGACAGCTCGGTAAGTCAAGGACTCAAACTCAAGACTGGCAGGAACCAGTAGCTCCCTAGCGAGCTCGTTTGCTTCCACTTCGAGTACAGATTCCGAGGGTGTTTCCAACTCATCGAGGAAGGCGTGGGAGGAGTCATGCAGCAACATATGCGCGGCCTCGTGAAACACCGTGAACCAGAAGTGGTCATCGACCAGATACCTTGCGCTTACCACAATGAGCCGTGTCCCGTCGCGATTGCGCAACGCAGCCCCACTCATCTTGCAGCCTTCGGGAGCCCGCACCACGGCTAGCGCGACGCCCGCGCGCCCAAAGAGCGCCTGAAGTTTCGGTATGAACTCTCGAGGATCGCGGAGCTTTGTAAGGGTCCTCGCGTCAGCGAGGGCTTCTCTGAACCGAGTCGGAGACCAAGGGCCGACTCCCAAGTTCTTAGCCTCGATCTCGCCTTGTCGAAGCCAAACTGCCACTTCGGCTTGATTCGAAGAGAATGTGGCGGATTGACGGAACCTCGCCGCGCCGTACAGCCCCGTCCACTGGTCTGCGATTTGAAGGTCAAAGTATTCGAGGAAGGCGTGCGCGCTCGCGCGCCAATCGTCGTCTAGCGCGAGCCAGCCGAGACTATTCACATGCGACTTCGGAAGCAGCTGTACGAAGTTGTCCGCGGTGACGAGGTTTAGGGCCTCTTGATACCGAGCTTCCCGGTTCAGCCAGAACTCTCTAGTGCTTCCAATCGCCGCCGCCAAGCTATCCGCCAGATCGGGAGTGATGCTGGACTCCCCGGTAACGAGCGCTCTTGCTGCGGCGTCTGAAAGCCCGGAGCGATCTGCGAGATCTTCGACACTAAGTCCCTGCTCCAGAAGTGCTTCCTTGATCGTCTCCGCTGGGGGCGATGCCCAGCGCGGAGCAAACGATGTTTCAGTCATCGGATAGACCTAACGGTTGGAGGGACTCGATCATTATCCAGTGGCAGGTGGTCCAGCTCACTGGCGAACGGTCTTGAGCGGGGACGTGATTCACGCGGCAAAGGAATCGATAGTTCGAGCCGACCGGAATGAGGATCTTGTCCGCGGTACTGATGTCGAGGTCCGGCCGCCCCGACACCAGTTCGGTTAAGTCCCGCACGGCGTCCAAGTCGGCAAGTCGCGCCTTTAGCCGGTCTAGGTCCAGCCCGACGAACGCGTCCATCATGGGTTCGTTGCAAAAATCGCGGAGAGTACGGGACGCAAACGAGATATGCACCGCGCCCTCGCTTCTTGTGTACGGTCAACGCAACCACTTCAGCTCCTCGAAATCATCGGCCGGAACCTCTTCCTCAATTCTAGAGAAACTGAAGGAAATTCCACTGCCAGAAACGCGTCGGTGTTCGGACTCGAAAGTGGCCCACGAGACAGTCAGGTTAAGGCAGGAGTCGAGGTCGGCTGACGCTCCTAGCGTGTTGCGCTAGACTCGGTAAGTTCATTCTTCCGCGGTTCTGATTTCGAGCCGATCGGTTCGTTACAACTCTGTTCGTCAGAAACTGCGAGGTACCCCATGGGTTCAGTTATCAAGAAGCGCCGCAAGCGGATGGCCAAGAAGAAGCACCGCAAGCTGCTGCGCAAGACGCGTCACCAGCGCCGCAACAAGAAGTAGGTCTCGGCTCCGCTCGACTGCCGAGCTACTTCTTGCGTTTTACCGCCCGCGCCTCGCGCTTGACGCGCCGCTGGGCTTCACGGATGCTCGACCGCTTGAGCGGCAGCACGGCCCAGTCGTGGCTCCGCGCGTGGGTGAGCAGTTTCGCGTCCGGGTTCACGACCACCCGATTGCCCACCAGGGTGAGCAGCGGAATGTCGTTGCTCGAGTCGGAGTAGGCCCAGCAGTCGGCGAGATCGGCCTTGCGGTCGCTCGCGAACTGCAGCGCCACGGCGGCCTTCTCGTCGCCGTGGATGACGTGCCCGTCGAGCGCGCCCGTGAACACCCCGTCGAGCGCCTCCACCCGCGTGCCGATGGCGCCCGTGAGGCCGAGCCGGTCGGCGATGACCTGGGCGACGAGCTGCGGGGTCGCCGTGATGAGCCACACCTCGTGGCCCTTCTCGAGGTGCGCCCGCGCCAGGTCGACGGTCTCGGGCCAGAGCTTCGGCGCGAAGTCGCGCTCGTACATCTCGTTGGCCATGTCGACGAGAGCCACCTCGGTGTGGCCGCTCACGAGCCCGAGCGCGCGATCCTTGGCGGTGGAGAGGTGCTGGCGGTTCTCGCCGACCGCGAGGAAGCGGAACTGGTGCCAGCCGAAGATGGCGATGTCGCGCCACGAGATGAGCCCGCGACGGAAGGCCTCCCGCCCGACGTAGTAGACACTCGCGCCCCGCATGAGCGTGTTGTCGACGTCGAAGAAGGCGATGATCGGGCGATCGCTGGGTGGTGGGGGCACGGCTTCGGGCATCCCGTTTAGTCTATGGTCGTGGCCTCGACGCGACTGACCCTCATCGGCAAACCCGACTGCCACCTGTGCGACGACGCTCGTGCGGTGATCGACTCGGTGATCGCCGGCCGGCCGGACGTGACCCTCGAGGAGTTGTCGATCCACGACGACGCCGAACTCAATGAGAAGTACTGGGACGAGATCCCCGTGCTCATGATCGACGGCAGGGTGCACGCCATCTGGCGCATCGACGCCGAGCGGCTGCGCGCGGCGCTGGCCTAGAGCGCGGCGGCCTTGTCCTGGATGGGGATCGGGCCGGTGAGGTGCTGCTTGATGGCATCGCGTTCCGCGGCGAGCGACGCCAGCGTGCCGCCGTCGAGCCCGGGCTGCACCATGTCGTCGAACGGGTTGCCCATGCCGCTCTTGGCGTGCACTGCTTCCGCGTAGGCGGTGGCGGCAGCAGCGACCTTCGCGCTGGCCCGCTGGGCCTTCTTGAGGGATACCGCGCTGCCGCCCACCGCTTTGGCGTGCTTGGCGAGAGCCTTGGTGAGTTCCTTGAGCGCTGCGTCGATCTTCTTGGACATGGGGTCATCCTGCCCCATGAAGGTTAACGAGCGCTAAGGGCTATTTCTAGGACTCGTCGACGACCACCGCGTCGGCGGCGTTCTTGCGCACGGACTCGATGCCGTTCAGCGCGCTGGCCTTCGCCGCGTAGCCCTCGGAGATCGCGATGACCTCGCCGTTGCCCGCCTTGAGGGCGAAGCGGAACTCGCCCTTCTTGTCCTTGGTGATCACGAATTTGCCAGCCATAACCGTGCCAACTTCCTCTGTGGATAGTTTTCGCCGAGTAGCGATGGCTCATGCTAGCGCTCGCAGTTTTCCGGAAGCTACGGCAGCAGGCGCGTCGGTCCCCGGAACAGGTAGGTGGTCTCGCGGATGTTCGACAGGTGCAGCATGAGCATGAGCACGCGGCTCAGTCCCATGCCGAATCCGCCGTGCGGGGGCACGCCGTAGCGGAAGAAGTCCAGGTAGAAGTCGAGCTCCTCGGGGTCGAGGCCCTTCTGCTTGGCCTGCTCGATGAGCACGTCGACGCGGTGCTCGCGCTGGGCGCCGGTCGAGATCTCCACCCCGTTGAAGATGAGGTCGTAGCTGTTCGTGAGCGACGGGTCATCCGCATGGCGCATGTGGTAGAACGGCCGGATGCTCGACGCGTAGTCAGTGAGGAAGACGAACTCGTGGCCGAACGTCTCCTTGACGTAGGCCGCGATCTGGCGCTCGCCCTCCGGGTCCATGTCGTCGTCGTGGCGGGGCACCTCGTAGCCGCGCTCGGCGACGATCCGCTTCGCCTCGGCGAGCGGGATGCGCGGGAACGGGGTCGTGGGAACGACGACCTCGACGCCGAACGCCGCCTCGATCTCGGCGCCGTGCTTGTCTTTGACCGCCTGGAACCCCGCGACGATGAGCTCCTCGTGCAGCTTCATGACGTCCTCGTGCGAGTCGATCCAGCTGATCTCGCTGTCGACGCTCGTGAACTCCGTCGCGTGGCGGGAGGTGAAGCTCGGGTCGGCGCGGAACGCGGGCCCGACCTCGAAGATCTTGCCGAATCCGGCGGGCTGCGCCATCTGCTTGAAGAACTGGGGGCTCTGCGAGAGGTACGCCTTGCCCTCGAAGTAGTCGACCTCGAAGAGCTCGGCCTTCGACTCGCTCGCGCTGGCCATGAGCTTGGGGGTGTGCAGCTCGACGAAGTCGTTCTCGACCCAGTAGGTGCGCCAGGCGTGCTCGAGGGTCGTCTGCACGCGGAAGATCAGGTTGTTCTTGGGCTGGCGCAAGTCGAGGAAGCGCCAGTCCATGCGCTTGTCGACGCCGGTGTCGTCGGCGATGGGCGTCTCGGGGTTCGCGGCACCCGCGATCTCGAGGCCCTCGAGCTTGATCTCCACACCGCCGAGCTTCACGCGCTCGTCGTGCTTGAGCTCGCCCGTCGCGGTGAGGAAGGTGCCCTGGGCGAGGCCGGAGATGGCGTCACTGAGCTCGTTGGCGATGGTTGCGCCGTCGTCATCCGTCAGTCGCGGGTTGACGAGCTGCACGGCGCCCGACTCGTCGCGGAGCACGACGAACTGCACCTTCTTCTGGTCGCGCACCGTATCCACCCAGCCGGAGACGGAGACGGGCCCGTCGGTCGCGGCGGCAAGGTTCTTGATGAGGGTGCGTTGAGTCACCATGCGAGTTTAGTTCGCCGCGGGAGTTCCGTATTTCTGGCCCCAGCCGACGAGCGGCTGGAGGGAGTCGAGGAGATCCTGGCCGCGCTGCGTCACGACGTACCGCACCTGCACGGGAGTGGTGGGGATCACCTGCCGCTCGATGAGCAGATCGCGCTCGAGCTCTTTGAGCCGCTGGGCCGCGAGGCGGTCGGAGAGGCCGGTCACCGAGGCCGTGATCTCGCTGAAGCGGGTGGCGCCCTGCGCTATCGCGAGCAGGATGCCCGAACTCCAGCGCTTGCCGATGAGCTCGACGGAGGAGGCGAAGCGCCGGCACTGGTCATCGTCGATGTGCTGCCAGGTTGTCATAGTCACTCACCAATAGTAAGTCACTTACGGGAGGTTTGTGCTGCGGGGGTCGGGAGCGCAGGCTTGACCCATGCCTGATTACGGTCATCCCCTCGCCTTCGGCGTGTTCATCACCCCCGCCAACTCCCCGGCGCAGGCGCCCGTGCAGCGCGCCGTGCTCGCCGAGCAGCTCGGCTACGACCTCGCCACCTTCCAGGACCACCCGTACCAGCCCTCCTTCCACGACACCTGGACCCTGCTCTCCTGGGTCGCCGCGAAGACGGAGCGCATCCACGTCGCGGCGAACGTGCACAACCTGCCGCTGCGCGGTCAGCCCGCGGTGTTCGCCCGGGCGGCGGCGAGCCTCGACCTGCTCTCGGGCGGGCGCTTCGACCTGGGTCTCGGCGCCGGTGGGTTCTGGGACGCCATCGAGGCCATCGGCGGCCGCCGCCTCACTCCCGGCCAGGGCGTCGACGCCCTCTCGGAGGCCATCGACATCATGCGCGGGGTCTGGGATGCCGCCGACCGCTCGCCCCTGCGCATCGCCGGCGAGTTCTACGCGGTCAGCGGCGCCAAGCGCGGCCCGGCGCCCGCGCACGACATCCCGATCTGGATCGGTGCACTCAAGCCACGGATGCTGCGCCTCATCGGCACGAAGGGCGACGGTTGGCTGCCGTCGCTGGCCTACCTGAAGCCGGGCGACCTCACCGCCGGCAACGCGACGATCGACGAGGCGGCGGCGGCTGCCGGCCGCGACCCGCGCGAGATCCGGCGCCTGCTCAACATCGGCGAGCTGCCGGTGGCGCAGCTCGTCGACCTCGCCGTCGAGGAGGGCATCGGCACCTTCATCCTCGCGAGCGACGACCCGGCGACGATGCAGCGGTTCGCGGAGGAGGTCGTTCCCGAGCTGCGCGATCGGGTGGCGACGGAGCGTGCCGAGCGCGGCACCGGCCAGGGCCGCGTGCGCAACAGCATCGCCCTCGCCCAGCGCCGGGAGGGCATCGACTACGACTCGGTTCCCGAGTCGCTCGTCGCCCGGGCCGTGGAGCCGGGCGACTCCGCCTTCTCGCGGGTGCGGAACAACTACATCCGCGGCGGCAACCCCGGCATCGTGCTGCGGCCGGCGAGCGTCGAGGAGGTCGTCGCCGCGGTGGGCTTCGCGCGCGAGCATCCGGAGACCGCACTGGGTGTGCGCAGCGGCGGCCACGGCTTCAGCGGCCGGTCGACCAACGACGGCGGCATCGTCATCGACCTGGGCGCGCTCAACGCCATCGAGGTCGTCGACGAGCCGTCGCGGCGGGTGCGGATCGGCGCGGGCGCGCGCTGGGTCGATGTCGCTGCGGCGCTCGAGCCGCACGGCTGGGCGCTCACGTCGGGCGACTACGGCGGTGTCGGCGTCGGCGGTCTCGCAACGGCGGGCGGAGTGGGCTACCTCGCGCGCGAGCACGGCCTCACCATCGACCACGTGCGCGCCGTCGAGGTGGTGCTGGCCGACGGCTCGGTGGTGCGCGCGAGCGACGACGAGAACGCCGACATCTTCTGGGCGGTGCGCGGCGCCGGCGGCAACATCGGCATCGTCACCAGTTTCGAGTTCGAGGCCGACGAGGTCGGCGACGTCGGGTGGGCGCAGCTCGCCTTCGACGCGAGCGACACGGCGGAGTTCCTGCAGCGCTGGGCCACCGCCGTCGAGTCGTCGCCGCGCGACGTCACGAGCTTCCTCATGATGGGCAACCGCACGCCGGGCAGCCCGGTGTACGCGCAGACGATGACCGTCGTCGACTCGAACGACCCCGACACGATCCTCGAGCGCCTGCAGCCGCTCGCCGATGCCGGCCCGCTGGTGCAGCAGTCGGTGCAGCTCGTTACCTACGCGAGCATCATGGCGAACGTGCAGGATGAGCAGCACCACGGCCGCGGGGAGCCGGTCGGTCGCTCCGCGCTCGTGGACCACGTCACCCCCGAGGTCTCCGCCGACCTCGCCCGCCTCGTCGACGGCGGCGAGATCTACGTCCTGTCGCTGCGCTCGGTGGGCGGCGCCGTCAGCGACGTCGCGCCGGAGGCCACCGCGTACGCCGGCCGCGGCGCCAACTTCGTCGTCTCGGTGCTCGGCACCCGCCGCGCCGGGCTCGACGCCGCGTGGGACGAGCTGCACGGGCACTGGAGCGGCATGTACCTGAGCTTCGACACAGATCCTCGGCCGGAGCGCATCGCCGACGCCTTCCCGCCCGCGACCCTCGCGCGACTGCGCGAGATCAAGGCCCGGGTCGACCCGGGCAACCTGTTCCGCGACAACTTCAATGTTGTTCTACAGCACGTAGAATCGTCGGGTGCCAGCTGACCTCATCCGCCTCGTCCGCCACGGAGAGGTCTTCAACCCCGACGGCATCCTCTACGGGCGCATCCCCGGGTACCACCTGAGCGAGCTCGGGCACGCGATGGCCGCCGCGGCCGCCGAATCGCTCGCGGGCCACCCGGTCACTGCGCTGTACGCGAGCCCGCTGCAGCGGGCGCAGGAGTCCGCGAAGCCGTGGTCGGAGCTGTTCGGCCTGCCCATCGTGACCGAGGAGCGCATCATCGAGCCGCACAACTGGTTCGAGGGCACCTCGGTGCGGCGGGCCATCCGTCATCCGAAGGCCTGGGTGCAGCTGCGCAACCCGCTGCGGCCGAGCTGGGGCGAGCCCTACCGCAGCGTCGAGGCACGGATGCTCGCCGCCATCGACGACGCCTGGCAGAAGGCCGACGGGGGCGAGGTCGTCATGGTGAGCCACCAGATGCCGATCGTCATGGTCGCCCGCTCGGTCAAAGACCTGCGTCTGCCACACAACCCCAGCAACCGCCGCTGCACGCTGTCGAGCATCACCACCCTGCGCCGCGACGGCGACCGTTTCGTCGAAGTCGACTATCAGGAACCTGCGCGAGAGTTGCTGGCGACCGCCATCGACTCGGGAGCAGTGTGAACCGTCCGACACTCGCCATAGCGGCGGCGGCCCTCGTGGTCGTCGCGCTCGCCGGATGCACGAGCGACCCGCTCGCGGACCAGTACGCCTCCGGCTCCGGCCAGGGCTACGTGTCGGGCGACGGCGCCTACACCGAGATCCCCGCCGCAGAGCGCGGACCGGTCATCGAGTTCTCGGGCACGACCGAGAGCGGCGACACCGTCTCGAACGACGACTTCGCCGGTACGGTTCACGTCATCAACTTCTGGTACGCGGGCTGCGCGCCGTGCCGCCTCGAGGCGAAGGATCTCAAGGCCGTCAGCGAGGCCTACCCCGACGTGCCATTCCTCGGGGTGAACATCTTCGACACCGCCGAGAACGCGATCACGTTCGAGAAGAAGTACGAGATCGCGTACCCCTCGATCATCGACGTGCAGACGAATGCCGTGCAGCTCGCCTTCGCGGGCCAGGGCGCCGTCGCCCCCAACGCCGTGCCCACCACGCTCATCATCGACCGCGAGGGCAGGGTGGCGGGCCGCATCAGCGGACTCATCCAGGACAAGAGCATCCTCACCGCGATGATCGACACCGTCGTCGCCGAGGCAGCTAGGTGAACCCGGGCGACATCGTCGGCGGCGGAACGCTCGCGCTGGCCCTGCCCATCTCGTTCGCCGCGGGGCTGCTCGCCTTCCTCTCGCCGTGCGTGCTGCCGCTCGTGCCCGGCTACCTCGGCTACGTCACGGGCGCGACCGACCCGTCGCAGCTGCGCCGCGGTCGCACCACCCTCGGGGCCGCGCTCTTCGTGCTCGGCTTCAGCATCGTGTTCCTCGGCATCTCCGTACTTGGGGCGACCGTGGGGCTCTTCGTGCTGCAGTACGGGTCGTTGCTCGAGCGCATCGGCGGCGTGCTCATCATCATCGTGGGCTTCGTGTTCATCGGGCAGGTGACGTTCCTGCAGCGCCAGTTCAAGCCGTCCTGGCGACCGCGCGCGGGTCTCGCGGGCGCGCCACTGCTCGGTGCGGTCTTCGCCATCGGCTGGACCCCGTGCCTCGGCCCCACCCTGGTCGCCATGACCGCGCTCGCGAGCTACCAGGGCGATCTCGGCCGCGCCGCCATTGTCGGGCTGTTCTACTGCCTCGGCCTGGGCATCCCGTTCCTGCTCGTCGCCCTCGGCTTCGGCTGGGTGGGCAGCTCGGTCGCGTGGGTGCGGCGCCACATCCGCGTCTTCAACATCGTCGGCGGCGCCGCCCTCATCGTCATGGGCCTTCTCATGGTGACCGGCCTCTGGGGCGCACTGATGTCGAGCTTCCTCGGGGTGGTGTCGAGCTATGTCCCAGCCCTCTGAACCCACTCAGACCGATTCCTACCGCCCGCAGGGGCACTACGACGCCGCCGAGGCGCCGATCCAGCAGCCCAAGCTCGGCTTCGTGGGCTACCTGCGGTTCTTCTGGCGCCAGCTCACGAGTATGCGCACGGCGCTGTTCCTGCTGCTGCTGCTCGCGATCGCGGCGATCCCGGGCTCGCTCGTGCCGCAAGTCAGCTCCGACCCCAACGGCGTCATCCAGTACAAGGCGAACAATCCCGAGCTCGCCCCCATCCTCGACAAGCTGCAGGTGTTCACCACCTACTCATCGGTGTGGTTCTCGGCGATCTACCTGCTGCTCTTCGTCTCCCTCATCGGCTGCGTCATCCCGCGCACCAAGCACCACTTCGACGCCCTGCGCGCCCGGCCGCCGAAGACGCCGGCGCGGCTGCAGCGGCTCGAGGGGTTCACGACCCGGAGCGCGGCGGGCGACCCGGCGACCGCCGTCGAGACGGCCCGCGCCCTGCTCAAGCGCGCGGGCTACCGCACCGAGGTGTACGACGACTCGGTGAGTGCCGAGCGCGGGTACCTGCGCGAGACCGGCAACCTCGTGTTCCACACCGCGCTCATCGGCGTCCTCGTCGCGGTCGGCATCGGCGGCGGGTTCGGGTACACCGGGCAGCGCGTGGTGGTCGAGGGGTACGCCATGACCAACACGCTCGCGAGCTACGACTCGTTCAATCCGGGCCGCTTCTTCACGGATTCAGCGCTCGTGCCGTACTCGATAGCCGTCGACTCGTTCGTGCCGACCTACGAGACGACCAACATCGCCGCCTTCGGGCAGCCCATCGACTACGTCGCCAACGTGCGGACCACGCTGCGCGGTGGGGACCCGCAGGACGCGACGATCAAGGTCAACGAGCCGCTGCACATCGGTGACACCCAGGTGTACCTGCTCGGCAACGGGTACGCGCCGGTGCTCACCATCAAGGACCCGGACGGCAACATCGTGTTCTCGCAGCCGACCGCGTGCCTGCCGCAGGACGCGAACCTCACGAGCAACTGCATCATCAAGCTGCCCGACGGGCTGGCGGAGCAGGTCGGCATGATCGGCTTCTTCTACCCCAGCGCCGTGCCGCTCGCCGATGGCACGCTCATGTCGAACTTCCCGGACACGATCAACCCCGTCATCAGCCTGAACATGTACACGGGAGACCTCGGGCTCGACAACGGCGTGGGCTCGAACGCCTACGCCCTCTCGCTCGACAACCTCACCCAGATCGCCGGAGCGGCCTCCGCGACGCCGGCCATCAAGCTCTCGCCGGGCGAGAGCGCCGACCTGCCCGACGGCCTCGGCACCATCGAGTTCACGTCGGTGCCGCGCTTCGTCTCGCTCGACGTGCACCACGACCCGGCGCAGACCTGGGTGCTGCTCTTCGCCGTGCTCGTCGTCGCCGGGCTCGTCACGAGCCTGTTCATCCCGCGCCGCCGCGTGTGGGTGAAGGTCGCCTCCTCCGCAGACGGCGTGCTCGAACTCGAGTACGCGGGCCTCGCGCGCGGCGACGACCCCGGACTCGACGCCGCGGTGGCCGAACTGGCCGACCGCCATCTCGATCAACTCGCACCTAAGGTGGAACCGTGACCGACACACTCGTGACGTACTCCAACATCGCCGTGTACTCCGCGATGGCGATCTACGCCCTGGCGTTCATCATGTTCACGCTCGACCTCTCGCGCCGGGCGGCAGCACCCGCGGCCGTGCCCGCGCGGGTCGAGGCCGTGGCATCCGGGTCGACGGCCGTGCTCGTGGAGCCGCCGCTGGTCGACGACGCCCCCACGAAGTCGCCGCGCTACCTGCGGGCCGCGATGGCCCTCACGATCCTCGCCTGGGCGCTGCACGTCGCGGCAGCAGTGCTGCGCGGTGTCGCGGCCGGGCGCGTGCCGTGGGCGAACATGTTCG
Source organism: uncultured Actinomycetes bacterium (assembly GCA_903920435.1). Classification (GTDB taxonomy): domain Bacteria; phylum Actinomycetota; class Actinomycetes; order Actinomycetales; family Microbacteriaceae; genus Rhodoglobus. The sequence goes on along the minus strand of CAIXMB010000083.1, from coordinate 12,927 downwards.
AGTTCACGCTCACCGCCACGGCGATCATCGTGGGCGTCTTCCTCGTCGTGCAGTTCTGGCAGGACCTGCGGTTCGTCGGCGCGTTCGTCTCGGGGTTCGTGCTGATCGCGCTGGGAATTGCCGCGACGAACTTCTACGTCGACGTCGTTCCGCTGCCGCCGGCACTGCAGTCGGCCTGGCTCGTGATCCACGTGTTCGTGGCATCCCTCGGCACCGGGTTCTTCGCGCTCGGCGCCGCGCTCTCGATCGTGCAGCTGCTGCAGGCGCGGCGCGCGGCGGGCAAGGCCGCCGGGCTCCGGTTCCTCGACACGCTTCCGGCTGCCGAGAAGCTCGAGAACATGGCGTACCGCATGATCGTCGTCGGGTTCGTGCTCTGGACCTTCACCCTCATCGCCGGGGCGATCTGGGCCGAGCGCGCGTGGGGCCGCTACTGGGGGTGGGACACGAAGGAGGTCTGGACCTTCATCATCTGGACCATCTTCGCCGGCTACATCCACGCCCGGGCCACGCGCGGCTGGCGCGGCTCGCGTTCGGCGACGCTCGCCATCATCGGCTTCACCGCGGTGGTCTTCAACTTCACCATCGTCAACCTCTTCTTCAAGGGGCTGCACGCGTACAGCGGGCTATAGCAACTCGTAGCAGCGGGCGAGGCGGTCGAGCCACCAGGCCGCGCGCTCCGGCGACGCCGCGTGCTCGCCCAGTAGCTCCGGCTCGACGGTCACCCGCCGCACCGGCAACGAACCGTCGACCGGGATGAGCGGCTCGAAGGTCACATCGGCCGCGAGCAGTGACGCGGTGGCGAGCCCGCAGTCGAACTCGAGGGTCGGGATCGCCCCCGCGAGGTGCAGCCCCATCGAGATGCCCACCGAGGTGTCGAGCGCGCTCGACACGACCACCGGCAGCCCGGCCTCGGCGACGATCGCGAGCGCGGCGGTGATGCCGCCGAGCGGCTGCGCCTTGATCACGAGCAGGTCGGCGGCCCCGGCGCGGGCGACGGCGAGAGGGTCCTCGGCCTTGCGCACACTCTCGTCCGCGGCGATCGGCACGCCCATGTACGCCACGCGCTCGCGCAGCTCGGCGAGCTCGTCGACGCTCGCGCACGGCTGCTCCACGTACTCGAGGTCGTACGGCGCGAGGGCGTGGATCGCCCGTTCCGCCTCGTCGACGTTCCAGCCGCCGTTCGCGTCCACGCGCACGCGGCCGGCGGGGCCGAGGTACGCGCGCGCAGCGGCGACGCGCGCCACGTCATCGGCCAGCACCTGACCGGGTTCGGCCACCTTCACCTTGACGGTGCGGCATCCGGGGAACCGGTCGAGCACGCCGGGCACGTCGGCCGGCCCGACCGCGGGCAGGGTCGCGTTCACCGCCACCGACTCGCGCACGAGCGGCTGCCGGATGCCCCAGCCGAAGTCGATCGCAGCGGCGAGCCAGGCGCTCGACTCGGCATCGCCGTACTCGGTGAAGGGCGAGAACTCGGTCCAGCCCTCCGGCCCCTCGAACAGGAGCGCCTCGCGCACGTCGACGCGGCGGAACCGCGAGACCAGCGGCAGCGCCACCACCCGCGCCGAGCCGAGGAGGTCGGCGAGCGTGGGGAGGTCGTGTGCTGGGTGCATGGCTCCAGTGTGGCGTTAGGGTGATTCGGTGACCAGTCCGGGTGAGGTGGAGCGCGTACCGCTCAAGGTCGTGCCCATCTACGTCACCCCCATCGAGGACGAGCCGGAGGCCCCGGAGGAGGAGCCCGAGGTCGTCGAGGAGGCCCCGCGGGTGCGCCGGCCGTGGATCGGCCTCGCCGCCGTGGCCCTCACCGTCGCCACGATCGGGGTGCACGCGGCAGCGATCGTCGTCGCCAGCAACGGCGACTTCCCGACCGGCACGCTGCTCGGCTACATCGCCATCGGGCTCTCGGCTCTCGCCGTGGTCGTGGGTGTCGTCGCCGCGGTCGTCGGCCGTGGTCGGGTGTGGGGCCTCGCCGCCGCGGTCGTCGCGGTGCTCGCGAATCCGTGGGTCCTGCTGATCGTGCTGCGGTTCCTGTCGGGCATCCAGACCGGCTAGTTAGGCTTGCCGCATGGCCCCTGTCTCCGAACTGTTCGACGCCGCCCTGTGGCGCGAGGTCGACGGCTTCACCGAGCTCACCGACATCACCTACCACCTCGACGTCACGGGCCGGGTGGCCCGCATCGCGTTCGACAGGCCCGAGGTGCGCAACGCGTTCCGCCCGCACACCGTTGACGAGCTCTACCGCGCGCTGGACGATGCCCGCCAGAACCCGCAGGTCGGGGTCGTGCTGCTCACCGGCAACGGGCCGAGCGAGAAGGACGGCGGCTGGGCGTTCTGCTCGGGCGGCGACCAGCGCATCCGGGGTCGCGGCGGGTACGAGTACGCCGACGGATCCGTGAGCGTCGGCCGCCTGCACATCCTCGAGGTGCAGCGCCTCATCCGGTTCATGCCCAAGGTCGTCATCGCGGTCATCCCGGGCTGGGCCGCCGGTGGTGGCCACTCCCTGCACGTCGTCTGCGACCTGTCGATAGCGTCGCTGGAGCACGGTAAGTTCAAGCAGACGGATGCCGACGTAGGCTCGTTCGACGCGGGCTACGGCAGTGCCTACTTCGCGCGCCAGGTCGGCCAGAAGTTCGCCCGCGAGGTCTTCTTCCTCGCCCGGGAGTACGACGCCGCACGCGCCCTCGAAGCGGGAGCGATCAACGCCGCGATTCCCCACGCCGAGCTGGAGGCGACCGCCTACGACTGGGCGACGACGATCCTCGGCAAGTCGCCCACGGCCATCCGCATGCTCAAGTTCGCGTTCAACGCGGTCGACGACGGGCTCGTGGGCCAGCAGGTGTTCGCCGGCGAGGCCACGCGCCTCGCGTACGGCACGGACGAGGCCGTCGAGGGCCGCGACGCGTTCCTCGAGAAGCGCGCGCCCGACTGGGGACCGTACCCCTGGCAGTACTGATGCGCGAGCTCTGCGCCGAGTTGCCCGCTTCTGCCGCCTCCACGGGCGCTCGGGCGACACATTCGGGCAACTCGACGGGCAGGAGTGCCGTATGACCCGCCCGCTGCTCGTCGTCGACTCGAGCGACACCGTCGCGGTCGCCCACGCCCTGCGTGAGGCGCTCACCGCCGACGGGCCGGCCGTGTTCCCGTACGACGGCGTGCCGGCGAACGTGCCCGAGACCGTCGAGCAGCGCGTCGCGGTCGTCGTCGAAACGAGCGGCTCGACGGCCCGGCCCAAGCGCGTGGCCCTCAGCGCGGATGCCCTCCTCGCGAGCGCTGCGGCTGCCGAGTCGGCCCTGGGCGGCCCCGGCGACTGGGCACTGGCCCTCCCGCTGCACTACATTGCGGGAATCAACGTCGTCGTACGCGCGATCGCCAGCCAGAGCGACTTCAGGGTCGATGAGCACGGGTTCGACGCGCACCGCTTCGTCTCCCAGCTCCGTGGTGTCGCCTACACCTCGCTCGTGCCGGCCCAGCTCGCCCGCCTGGTCGAGCTCGAGGAGATCGACCCGCTCCTGCGGCTCGACCGCATCCTCATCGGCGGCCAGGCCATGCCCGCCTCCCTCGCGGCGCGAGCCCTCGAGCTCGGGCTCAACATCACCCGCACCTACGGCTCGAGCGAGACGTCGGGCGGCTGCGTATGGGACGGCGTGCCCATCGGCAACACGGATGCCCGCCTCATCGACGGCCGCATCGAGCTCTCGGGCAGTGTCCTCGCCCACGGCTACCTCGACGACCCCGTGCGCACGGCCGCGGCCTTCGTCGAGCACGACGGAAAGCGCTGGTACCGCACGGATGACACGGGCAGCATCACCGACGGAGTGCTCACCGTCACGGGCCGCATCGACGACGTGATCGTCTCCGGCGGGGTGAAGGTCTCCCTCGCCGAGGTGGAGGCCGCCGTGCGCGGGATGCCGGGACTCTCCGGCGCCGTGGTGGTCGCGGCGCCCCACGCGGAATGGGGGCAGACTCCGGTCGTCGTCACCGAGGTGGCCGTGTCGCTCGACGACGTGCGGGAGGTTGTCGGTCGTGCCCTCGGGCGCACGGCGGCGCCGACGCGCGTGGTGGTGGTGCCGGGCATCCCTGTGCTGTCGTCGGGAAAGCCCGATCGACTCAGCATCGCCTCGATCGTGCGCCAGTAGACTCTCGCCGTGGCAACTCCGAGGCAGCAGCGCATCGACCCCAAGAAGGTCCCCGCATCGACCAAGACGCAGGCCAAGAAGAAGTCGGGCCGCCCCGGCGGTCGCCCGCCAGGGGCCGCGCCCATCCCCAAGGCGACGCTCGGCGGCTGGATCGGCGCCGCGCGCCTGCAGACCCTTCCGCTGGCCATCGCGCCCGTCGCGCTCGGAACCGGCGTCGCGTACCTCAACACACCGCACGTCGAGGGTGACATCGGCTGGCACTGGCTGCGCGCTCTGCTGTGCCTCGCGGTCGCGCTGTTCCTGCAGATCGGTGTGAACTACGCCAACGACTACTCCGACGGCGTGCGCGGAACCGACCGCTACCGCGTCGGGCCGAAGCGCCTCACGGCGTCGGGCGCGGTCAGGCCGCGCACGGTCATCATCGTCGCCTTCGTGTTCTTCGCGCTCGCCGCGGCTGCGGGGCTCGTCATCGTGTTCCGCACCCAGCAGTGGTGGTTCATCGCCGTGGGCGCGGTCGCGATCGTCGCCGCGTACTTCTACACCGGCGGTAAGCGCCCGTACGGCTACTACGGCCTCGGCGAGGTCTTCGTCTTCGTGTTCTTCGGGCTCGTCGCGACCGTCGGCACGGAGTTCGCGCTCGCCGGCACCGCCACCCTCGAGGGCTGGCTCGCGGGTGTCGCGATCGGCCTCATCGCGTGCGCCGTGCTCATGGTCAACAACATCCGCGATCGCGAGCAGGACAAGCTCGCGGGCAAGCGCACCCTCGCGGTGCTGCTCGGCGACCTGCCCTCGCGCATCGTGTTCGGCGTGCTGCTGTTAGCCCCGTTCGGCATCCTGGTGTTCTTCACGCTGTTCTTCGTGAACGCCTACCTGGTGTTCTTCGCGCTGCTCGCGGCGATTCCGGCGGTCGGCATCACGATCAGCGCCAAGACGGCGCCCGAGCTCATCGTGGCGCTGCGGCTCTCGACCCTGACGGCGCTGCTGTACGGCCTGGGGCTGGCCTGGGCCATCGCGTTCTAGCTGCTCAGGCGTCTTCCGCGGCACTGTCGGCGTCGCCGGCCGGGCGTGCCCGGCGCTCGGCGATGTCGAGTGCCACGGCGTCGCGCAGCTTGCCGAAGAAGATGTAGGCGACGCACAGGCCCACCACGGCGGCGATGACCGCGGCGAGCCACCACGTCACGTTGGCGAGCATGAGGGCCGCGAAGACCACGGCGAACACTCCGACGCGCACGAGGCTGTAGGCGATCCAGGGTTTCACCCTGCAAGTGTAGGCACGCGGGCTGTGTGCAGGTTGCGTGCCTAGACTTGACGCTATGGCTCGATTGCTCCCCTTCGCGTTCATCGTGGTGGTGGGCCTCTATGTCTTCGCGTGGGTCGACCTCGCGCTCACCGATCGAGCGCGAGTGCGTGCCCTTCCCAAGGCAGCGTGGGTGCTCGTCATCCTCCTTCCGGTTGCCGGCGCCCTGCTGTGGCTGCTCATCGGCAAAGATCGCGGCGGCGCCCGCGGTGGCCAACGCCGCACTATCGCTCCCGACGACGATCCCTCGTTCCTCGCCAACCTGCGTCGCGACGAGGAGCAGGATGAGCGCATCCGCCGACTCGAGCAGGAGCTCGCCGAGCTCGACGATGACCCGCCCAAAGACTGACTCCCCGGCCACCGACTTCGCGGTGGCCCTCCTCGGCGGGCTGATCGACCAGGGCGTGCGCGACATCGTGCTGAGCCCGGGCTCGCGCTCCCAGGCCCTCGCGCTCGCCGCCGCGGAGTACGAGCGCCTCGGCCTCGTGCGGTTGCGCGTGCGCATCGACGAGCGAGTCGCCGGATTCCTCGCGCTCGGCCTCGCCGTCGAGACCGGCCTTCCCGTGCCGATCATCACGACCTCCGGCACCGCGGTCGCCAACCTGCACCCGGCGGTACTCGAGGCCCATCACTCGGGCGTGCCCCTCATCGTGCTGAGCGGCGACCGACCGGACGAGCTGCGCGGCATCGGCGCCAACCAGACCACCACGCAGCCGGGGATCTTCGGCGCGGCCGTGCAGCGCACGTGGGACGTGGGGGCGCCCACCGGTGAGGACGGCGAGGCCGACGCCGCGCGCGAGCTCGCGCGGGAGGCGTTCGCCGCAGCAGGGCGCGGGCCCGTGCACCTCAACGTCGCGTTCCGGGAGCCGTTGTCGGCTGCGGTGACGCTCTCGCTCACTGAGGCTCTCGAAGTGAGCCCGGTGCCCGTGAACGGTTTCGAGAGCCTCAACCACCGGCTCTCCTTCATCCCCGGCACCGTCGTCATCGCCGGCACCGGCGCCGGCGCGCGCGCCGAGGAGGTCGCGCGCGAGCTGGGCGTGCCGCTCATCGCCGAGGTCGCCAGCGGCGCCCACTTCGGGCCGCAGCTCGTCGTCGCCTACCGCGAGCTGCTCGCCGAGCCGGAGTTCGGGGGTGCCGTCCAGCGCGCCATCGTCTTCGGGCACCCCACCCTCAGCCGCGAGGTGCCGGCGCTGTTGCAGCGCGATGGGGTCGAGGTCGTCGTCGTTCGCGGCTCCTCCGCAGAGGACTACAACCCCGGGCACCGGGTGGCCACCTTCGTCGACGCCGTGACGGTCGAGGGCGAGCCGGGCCCGCGCGAGTGGCCTGGTCGGTGGGTTGCCGCCTCCCGCGCGCTCGCGCACTCCGACGACGTCGCGCCGGACGCCTCGGCACCGGCAGGGGAGTACGCGAAGGCGGAGCTCGCCGCCGTCCGCGCCGCCGTGACCCGCGCTGCTCTGGCCGAGGCGGTGTGGCGCGCGACCTGGCCGCACGACCGGCTCGTGCTCGGGGCATCCCGGCTGATCCGCGAACTCGACCGCGTGGTCGCCGGCAAGAAGATCAGCGTCCACGCCAACCGCGGGCTCGCCGGCATCGACGGCACGATCGCCACGGGCATCGGCATCGCGCTCGCCTCCCAGGCCGCGGAGTCGAAGGGCACGACGCGCGTGCTCCTCGGCGACCTCGCTCTCCTGCACGACGTGGGCGCCCTGCTGTTCGGTGTCGGGGAGCCGCGGCCGCGCATCCAGGTGATCGTCGGCAACGACGGCGGCGGCACGATCTTCGACAGCCTCGAGGTCGCGAAGACCGCGGGGCGGGCCTTCGAGCGGGTGCTCCTGACTGAGCAGCAGGTGTCGATCGAGCAGCTCGCCGCGGCCTACGGCTGGTCGTACGTGCGTGTCGAGACTCGCGGCCAACTCGACCAGGCGCTCACGGCATCCGTCGGTCCCACCATCGTGGAAGTGCCGCTGCCTCGCTAGGCAGGCAACGCCGCCTACGCGCTGTTTTCTGGGCGACGCGCTGGAAGAGGTCGGCGCGCGCCCCCGAAACCGGCGCGCAAGCACCAGACGGCGCGAGGGCCGCTTCGCTAGCGTGGGGTGCATGAACGCACTCACTCCAGTCGGCGACGGATTCGAGCTGGCGAAGGTCGACCCCGACTCCACGCCGGGCGTCACCGACCGCAAGCACGCCGAGAAGGAGCTCGCGAAGAACTTCGACGAGCTCGGCACCCTGCAGGAGAAGCTCTTCGCAGAGAGCAAGTTCGGCGGTACCCGCAGCGTGCTGCTCGTGCTGCAGGCGATGGACACCGCGGGCAAGGGCGGCATCATCCGGCACGTCGTCGGCGGCGTCGACCCGCAGGGCGTGCACTTGCACGCGTTCAAGGCGCCCACCGACGAGGAGAAGTCGCACGACTTCCTGTGGCGCGTGCGCAAGGAGCTGCCGGGGCCGGGCACCATCGGCGTCTTCGACAGGTCGCACTACGAGGACGTGCTGATCCACCGGGTGCGCGGTTTCTCGACGCCCGAGGTCATCGAGGAGCGCTACGGCATCATCGCCGACTTCGAGAAGCAGCTCGTCGTCGCGGGAACCACCGTCATCAAGGTCATGCTGCACATCTCGGCCGACGAGCAGAAGGCCCGCCTGCAGGAGCGGCTCGACAATCCGGAGAAGAACTGGAAGTTCAACCCCGGCGACATCGACGAGCGCGAGCACTGGCCCGCCTACCAGGAGGCCTACCAGATCGCGCTGACGCGCACCTCGACGCCGGATGCCCCGTGGTACGTCGTTCCCGCCAACCACAAGTGGTACGCCCGGTGGGCGGTGCAGGGGCTGCTGCTCGGGGCGCTGCGCGGGCTCGCACCCGAGTATCCGGCGGTGGACTTCGACGTCGCGGCGGAGAAGAAGCGGCTCGCCGCTACCTGAACGCCTCCACGATCGGCCGCAGCTTGAGCCCCGTCTCGGCGAGCTCGCGCGCGGGCTCCGAGCCCGCGACGATACCGGCACCGGCATAGGCGGTTACGCGCTCGCCGTCCACCTGGGCGCAGCGCAGGGCCACCGCCCACTCGCCGTCGCCGTTGCCGTCGACCCACCCGACCGGGCCCGCGTAGCGACCGCGGTCGAAGGGCTCCAGTTCGGCGATGAGGTCGAGGGCCGCCGAAGTGGGAGAGCCGCCGACTGCCGCCGTCGGATGCAGCGCCGCGACGAGGTCGAGCGCGGACGAGCCGCGCGTCAGGGTGCCCGTCACGTCGCTGGCCAGGTGCCACAGGTTCGGCAGCTTCAGCGGGAACGGGGGAGTCGAGCGCAGGTCGGTGCTGATGGGCGCGAGCCCGTCGAGCACGCTGCGGATCGCGAACGAGTGCTCCTGCACATCCTTGCGCGAGGCGGCGAGCGTCGACGCAGCGGTCGCGTCGGCGGTCGGGTCGCCGCCGCGGGCGGCACTACCGGCCAGCACCCGCGCGGTCACGGTGCCGCCCCGGGCCCGCACGAGGGTCTCCGGTGACGAGCCCAGGAGCCCCGCCACCGCGAACGTGAACGTGTCGGGGTAGGCGGCGGCGAGCCGGGCGAGCGGCACCCGCAGGTCGGCGTCGGCACGGATGCCCGCCACGACGTCGCGCGCGAGCACGACCTTGCGCGCCTCACCGGTGGTGATGCGCCGCACGGCCTCGGCCACGGCCGCCGTGTATCCCTCGGGATCGAGCGCGCCCGGCCCGAACTCCACCGGCCCGAACTCGCCGAGAGCCTCCTCCGCGGGCGCCGGGCCCACGGTCGTCACCCAGCTGACGCTGTCGCGGCGGCCCAGGATCACCTGCGGAACGATGAGCACGCTCGTGGCCGCGGACGAATCCGCGAAGGCGAAGCTGCCGAACCCGACGAGGCCCGTGCCCGGGAGCTCGACGGCATCGGCCACGGTCGCGGTCGCGGCCAGCGCGCGCCAGGCGGCCGCGGCATCCGTGATGCGGGTCGGCCCCGAGAACTCGAGGCGCAGCGCCTCGCCGAGGCCGACGATGCCGTCGCCGTTGCGCAGGAAGGCGAGCGGGTGGCGCGAGCCGAGGCGGTCGAGGAGTGCGCCGTGGTCGCTCGCAATCTTGGTGCTCACGTCCACCCTCCTACACTACCGTCGGCTCCGAACGCCCCTTGTGGACGAGAACCGTAGACTTGCCTTGTGAGCAAGGCGGATATGAACAAGCAGCCGGATGAGGTCGCCGGCATGTTCGACGACGTCGCCAAGCACTACGACCGCATGAACAACGTGCTGTCGGCGGGCAATGCGGTGCTCTGGCGCATGGCGACGGTGCGGGCAGTGGCCCCCGTCGCGGGCGAGCGGATCCTCGACGTTGCGGCGGGTACGGGCACCAGCTCGGTGGCGCTCGCGCGCTCCGGCGCCGAGGTGATCGCGCTCGACTTCTCCGCGGGCATGGTCGAGGAGGGCCGTCGCAAGCACAAGAAGATCGAGTTCGTCGAGGGCGATGCCGAGAAGCTGCCGTTCCCCGGCAACCACTTCGACGCGGTCTCTATCAGCTTCGGCCTGCGCAACGTCAACGAGCCAAAGACGGCGCTGGCGGAGATGTTCCGCGTGCTCAAGCCCGGCGGTCGCCTCGTCGTGTGCGAGTTCTCGAAGCCGCCCGTGGCGATCTTCCGCGCGGGGTACTGGGCGTATCTGCAGTACGCCATGCCGGTCATCGCCGACCGGATGAGCTCGAACCCCGCCGCCTACACCTACCTGGCGCAGTCGATCAAGGAATGGCCCGACCAACAGCAGCTGAGCCAGTGGATTCGCGGCGTCGGCTTCGCACGTGTGGCCTGGCGCAACCTCACCGGGGGCATCGTCGCCCTGCACCGCGGTCGCAAGCCCGTTGATGCCGACGTGCTCGCATCGGTGGCGAAGCGCCAGGAGAACGCTACGGGGTCGATCAAAGTAGTCGGCTCGTGAGCCCGGCCGCTCCGATCGCGCGCCGCAAGAACAGCCTGAGCTCGTCGCTCGGCCTCGGTGAGAAGCTCTTCGCGTCGAGCGACGAGCGCCGCTTCGCGACCGCCATCGAAGACGGCCTCGAGGCCGTCGAGGCCGGCCTGCTCGCCCAGATGCACTACGCGGACGAGATAGCGGATGCCACGAGCCGCTACCTGCTCGACGCGGGCGGCAAGCGGGTGCGCCCCGTGCTCACCCTCCTCGCTGCCCAGCTCGGCGACGGAAACAACGGCGCGGTGATCACCGCAGCCCAAGCCGTCGAGATCACCCACCTCGCGTCGCTGTACCACGACGACGTCATGGACGAGGCGCAGATGCGCCGCGGCGTTCCCTCCGCCCAGACCGTCTGGGGCAACTCGGTCGCCATCCTCACCGGCGACCTGCTGTTCGCCCGGGCGAGCAAGCTCATCTCGACGCTCGGCGAGCGGGCGATCATCCTGCAGGCTGACACGTTCGAGCGCCTGTGCCTCGGCCAGCTGCACGAGACCATCGGCCCGCGGCACGACGACGACGCGGTCGAGCACTACCTGCAGGTGCTCGCGGACAAGACCGGCTCCCTCATCGCGCTCGCCGCCGAGGTGGGCGTGATCTTCGCGAACGCCTCCGAGGATTACGTGATGCCCGTGCGCACGTTCGGCGAGAAGATCGGCGTCGCGTTCCAACTCATCGACGACATCATCGATCTCTCCGACAAGTCGGACGTGACCGGCAAGACCGCGGGAACCGACCTGCGCGCCGGCGTCTCGACGCTGCCCCTGCTGTACCTGCGCGAGCTCGCCAAGACCGACTCCGACGCCGACGAGCTGCTGCGCCGCATCGAGCGCGACGTGACGACCGCGTTCTACGGCGAGGCCGACGAGGCCGACCTGAACGAGGCGATCGCCGAACTTCGTGACCACGCGGTCACCGCCCGCACCCTCGAGGAGGCCCACCGCTGGGCGCGCGAGGCTGTCGAAGCACTGTCCCCCCTGCCCGACGGACCCGTCAAGAAAGCCCTGACCCGTTTCGCCGACTCGATTGTGGAGCGCTCCAACTAGTGACTGACAAACTTCGCCTGGCCGTGGTCGGCGCGGGCCCCGCGGGCATTTACGCCTCCGACATCCTCCTCAAGGCCGAGAAGCACTTCGACGTGTCCATCGACCTGTTCGAGCAGCTCCCCGCCCCCTACGGACTCGTGCGCTACGGCGTCGCGCCCGACCACCCGCGCATCAAGGGAATCATCACGGCCCTGCGCGACGTGCTCGACTCGGGCGACATCCGCCTGTTCGGCAACGTGTACTTCGGCCGCGACATCACGCTCGCCGACCTCAAGAAGCACTACAACGCCGTCATCTTCTCCACGGGCGCCATCAGGGATGCCGCACTCGACATCCCCGGTATCGACCTGCCCACGAGCTACGGCGCCGCCGACTTCGTGAGCTGGTACGACGGGCATCCGGACTTCCCGCGCGAGTGGCCGCTCGAGGCCGAGTCCGTCGCGGTCATCGGCAACGGGAACGTCGCACTCGATGTGGCCCGCATCCTCGCCAAGCACGCCGACGACCTGCTGCCCACCGAGATTCCCGCGAACGTCTACGACGGCCTCAAGGCGAGCCCCGTCACCGACGTGCACGTGTTCGGCCGCCGCGGCCCCGCGCAGGTGAAGTTCTCACCGCTCGAGCTGCGCGAGCTCGGCGAGCTGCGCGACGTCGACATGATCGTCTACGACGAGGACTTCGACTACGACGAGGCGTCGCGCACCGCCATCGAGACCAACAAGCAGGTGCTCGTGATCGACCGTGTGCTGCAGCAGTGGCGCACCCGGGAGACCGGGGCCGCCAGCCGCCGCCTGCACCTGCACTTCTACGCCAACCCCGTCTCCTACGACGGCGAGACGTTCACCTACGAGCGCACCGAGCCCGACGCAGAGGGCGGCGTGCGCGGCACGGGCGAGCTGCGCACCGTGCCCGTGCAGGCGCTGTACCGCGCGGTGGGCTACTTCGGCTCGCCGCTCGACGGCATTCCGTTCGACGAGAAGCGCGGCGTGATCCCGAACCGCGAGGGCCAGGTCATCGACGACAACGACGAGCCCGTGCACGGCGTGTACGCGACCGGCTGGATCAAGCGCGGCCCCGTCGGCCTCATCGGGCACACCAAGAGTGACGCCATGGAGACGATCAAGCACCTCATGAACGGCCAGGCGAGCTGGTGGACCCCGGAGCACCCCGAGGAGTCGGCGATCGTCGAGCTGCTCGAGAGTCGCGGCGTCGAGTACACGAACCTCGACGGCTGGCACAACCTCGATCAGCACGAGATCGGGCTCGGCGCTTCGCATGAGCGCGCGCGCATCAAGGTCGTCGACCGCGACGAGATGGTCGCGGTCTCCAACAAGAAGTAGAGGCTCTTCCCAGCCCCACCATGGGGCTGTCACAGCATCGGCGCACATCCTTGTACTCAGACGTCGACCGACCTAGCGGTTGCGTCGATACCGCGGAGTCGAGGTGCTGTCTCCTCCGCCACCCGGAGGGGGGTGGGTCGATGCAAGGCGGCCC
>CAIXMB010000082.1 GCA_903920435.1 uncultured Actinomycetes bacterium | reverse complement strand
TTCATCGCCTGCAGCATGTCGAGGCTCTCACCGCCGCGGCACTCACCGACCACGATGCGATCGGGGCGCATGCGCAGCGAGTTGCGCACGAGGTCGCGGATCGTGACCTCGCCCTTGCCCTCGATGTTGCTCGGGCGGCTCTCGAGCCGCACCACGTGCTCCTGCTGCAGCTGCAGCTCGACGGCGTCCTCGATGGTGACGATGCGCTCGTCGGCGGGGATGAACGACGAGAGCACGTTGAGCAGCGTCGTCTTTCCGGTTCCGGTGCCGCCCGAGATGATGATGTTCAGCCGTGCATTGACGCACGCGTTGAGGATCTCCGTCATGTCGGCCGTGAGCGTGCCGTACTCCACGAGATCGTGGGCGCGCAGCGGCTCCTTCGCGAACTTGCGGATCGTCAGCGACGACCCGCCCACCGCGAGCGGCGGGATGATGGCGTTCACGCGTGAGCCGTCGGGGAGACGAGCATCGACGAGCGGTGAGGACTCGTCGATGCGACGGCCCACGCGCGAGACTATGCGCTCGATGACGCGCCGCAGGCGCTCCTCCGAGCGGAATCCGTTGGCGGTGCGCACGAGGCGCCCCTTGCGTTCCACGTACAGGTGGTCCGCCCCGTTGACCATGATCTCGGTCACCGTGGGGTCGTCGAGGAGCCGCTGCAGAGGACCCAGGCCGAGTGCGTCGTCGGCGAGGTCGCGGATGAGCGCCTGGCGCTCGTCGTCGGAGAGGGTCGCCGCCTGCACGTCGATGATCGAGGCGAGCTCCTTACGGGCGATCGCGTGGAGCTGCTCCTCGCTGAGGTTCGGATCATTGAGCCGAGCGCCCAGCCGCTCGTAGAGGGCGTCGGTGGCCGCGGTGCGCGCCTCATCGGTGATGACCGGCCCCTCGGCATCGAGGTCGGCGGCTGGCCTGCTCGTCGGCACCGGGGCGTCCAGCCCGGGCGCATCGTCGTAGAACGAGGCCGGAAGGGTCGGTTCGGGCGGCGCAACGTAGCTCTGCCCGGCCGGGCGCTGGTTGCGTGCGGCCTGCAGGCGGTCGGACAGGCTCATGAGACTCTCACTTTCTTGATCGGTTCAGTCGCCGGCAGGTCGATTCGCGGTTGCTCCGACCACAGGCGCCCGACCAGCCGACGGAATGCGCGCGCCGCCCGGTCGCGCGGCGACGCGATCATGACGGTCTCCCCCGTGTTGCCCGCCACTGCGGCCCCGCGCGTGCGCGGCACCACGAGGTCGACACGCACGTCGAGCGCGTTCTCGATGTCGCGCACGGTCAGGCCGGATGCCCGGTCGCCCAGGTTCACGACGACCTGGCGCGAGCCGGGCAGCAGTCCGAGCTCGTCGAGCAGGTCGAGCTGCTTGCGCGTGCCGCGCACACTCGACACGTCCATGCTGGTGACGGCAACCACATCCGTCGCCTCTTCCAGGGCGGTGAGGGTGTGCTCGAGCAGGCCGGGCGACGTGTCGACGATCACGTAGAGGTACTGGTCGGCGAGCTGTCGCAGCAGGTGCCCGATCTGGGCGGGCGTGACGCCGTCGGCGGTGGCCGGGGACTCCGGCGCCGCGAGCACGAGCAGGCCCGCGTGGTGGCGCGTCAGCACCGTCGTGAGCACCACCGAGTCGCGCGCGGCGCCCTTCGCCAGCGCGTGCTCGAGGAAGTACGTCGGCTGCAGGCCGAGCGTCGACGCGACGTCGCCGAACTGCAGGTCGAGGTCGACCAGCACGACGCAGCCCGGCTGCTGGAGTGCGAGGCCGACCGCGAGGTTGCACGCGACGGTGGTCTTTCCCACACCGCCCTTGGGCGACGTGACCGCGATCGTACGACCGGGGCCGAGCCTGCGCAGTGACGGCGCGGGGCGGGCGACATTCGCGGCGTCGAGTGAGAACTCGTGGGCGCGCGTCACCATGACCTGAATGGCGTCGAGGTCGACGTCAGTCGGCAGCACGTCGCTGATACCCGCGCGCATGGCGTCGATGACGATGCCCGGCTCGTCGCTCACCATGGCCATGCCGTCGGCGTGCTGCCGGCCCGCCGACGCGAGCGCGAGGGCCAGGTGCCGCGGCAGCTGGTGCCCGAACACGATGAGCTCCGGGCGCTCGGCCATGCGGGCGAGGCGGCCGGAGAACTGCTCGGGGTCGGTGGCGGGGATCACCACGAGCTCCTCCGCCACGACGAGCTGCACCAGACGCTCGAGGCGGCTGTCGGGTGCGACGAGAACGACGCGCGTCACCCTGCGAACACCCCCCGCGTGACGGGCCCGCCGGTCGGCGGGGTCACATCCGTGGACTGCTGGGAGAGGTAGACGGTGCCGAACTCGAGCGCGTAGATGATCCGCTGCGCCTGATCGGCGGTGACGGCGAGGCTCACGAGGATCGCCCCCGACGTCTGGACGGCCGACGCGTCGACCGCGGCATCGCGGACCACGGATGTCACGAGCACCTCGCTCTCGACGAGCTGGGTCCTGGCGCTGTCGGTGTTGTCGGCCTGCAGGCTGCCGTACACGCCCACGAGGTCGCCCGCGACGAGGGCTCCCCCGACCACGCGCTGAAGGTCGAGCGAGACGGTGATCTCCTGGAGCCCCTTCGGGACGGCCGCGGTTCCGCCGTCGGCACCGAACGTGTCGGGTGCCACGAAGCGTGACGCGAGCACCTGCTCCCCGGGCTCGAGCGACACCGCGGCGACGAGGCCCTTGAGGTCGGAGACATCCGTGACGGCGCCTGCCGCGACGTAGGCGACGGGCACCGACTTCAGGTCGACCGTCGTACCGAGCTCGGCGCCCGACGTGCCTGCCGGAATCTCGGTCTTCACGATGAGTACCTGCGTGAGTTCGGCGCCCGCGAAGGCGCGGTCGTCGGCACCGCGGACGTAGCTGATGAGCAGCACCGCCCCGACGACGGCGAGCACGGCGGCGAGCAGGACCGCGATGATCCGTGTAGTCATTGTTCTTTCCCCCAGGTTCGTCGGTGCTGTTATGCGATCAGTTGCACGCCGGCGATTCGCAACTTCGCCTCGGCGGGAGTGAGATAGCCGACCAGGTAGCCCTGCAGCCCCTGGCAGAGCGGC
Source organism: uncultured Actinomycetes bacterium (assembly GCA_903920435.1). GTDB lineage: Bacteria > Actinomycetota > Actinomycetes > Actinomycetales > Microbacteriaceae > Rhodoglobus. The sequence continues at coordinate 1,020 of CAIXMB010000082.1, read as the reverse complement.
AGCTCGAGGCCGAGCAGTGTCGGGCACTGCGGGTTGCCGGGCATGGACTTCGGCCCGCTCGTCGAGACGCCGAGGATGTTGAGACTCTGGAAGTCGTAGCCCGTGAGCTGGATGAGGGCGTACTTCTGTACCTGGTAGCCCTGGCCGAGCAGCGCGCCGTTGATGATGATCGGGCCGAGCACGTTGCTGTACACGGGCACGATCACCTCCTTGCCCGGCAGCGCGTTGACCATCGAGACGCACTCCGAGGGCAGCACGTTCGACAGCGTGCCGCCCACCCAGGTGAACAGGTCGACGTCGAAGCTGCAGTTGCTGCCCACCGACCAGCGCGCGCCGACCGCTCCCGTGACGTCGCCGAGGAGCCCGCACTCGGTGGTGAGGAGGTTGAGCACGTCGAGGGCGTCGGTGCGCAGGAAGACCTTCGTGGTCGCCGACGGGGCCGGCAACGCGCACTCGTGGAACGCGAGGGGCAGCGGCCACACGGGCGGCACCCACTTCGCGGTCGCGGACGCGCTGAGGCCCTTCGATCCGGCGCCGAAGAGGCCGGAGAAGATCCCGACCTGAGTGGACGTGGCGGTCACCGTGACGGTCGACGCCGTGAACGCGGGCGTGCCGATAACGGCGTCGCCGAGATTGTCGGTGCCGAGGCCGGTCGCCGTCGCCTGCGCCGTGGCGAGCACGCTCGACGCACAGCCCGCGAGAGTCGTGGCGGCGGCCTTCGCGCACTGCTGGGCGATGCCGAGCGCGGCCGCATCCACGGCCTCCTGCAGCTGCGCACGCCGCGACTGCGTTGCGCCGACGTCGACGACGAGGGCCGCGAGTGCGAGCACGACGGTCATCGAGATCGCGACGATGACCGCGACGGCGCCGCGCTCGTCGTGGTGCTTGCCGCCCCGACGCCGGATCACCCGAAGCATGCCCGCGTCGACTTTCCCTCGAGCGCGACGGTCGCGCCGAACAGCCCCGTCAGGTACGGCTTGGCGTAGGTGATCGTCACCGCCACCGTCGTCGATGCCGAGC
>CAIXMB010000081.1 GCA_903920435.1 uncultured Actinomycetes bacterium | reverse complement strand
GAGGCCACGTAGTCCTGCACGATCACCCGCAGCACCTCGAGACCGCGTTCTGACACCATGCCGGCACCGCCTCCCGTGGTTAGCACTCATTCACGCTGACTGCCAATGTTACCGTGACACGCCGCGCGGCGCCTGCTCGCGGCACGCGCAGTGCGCACCGGTACCGTGTGCGTCATGGCACTCGCCCACCCCGCGCTGCAGTCGACGCCCTCGGCGACCCGCGAGGCGCGCATCCTCGCCACGACTGCGCACGCTGCCGGGGTGCTCGGCATCGTCCCCTCGCTCGCCATGTACCTGGTGCTGCGCGACGACGACGAACCCACGGGCGAGCACGCGCGCCTCGCCCTCAACTGGCAGCTCACCCTCGGTGTGCTCCTGGTGGCGGCGGTCATCGCCGACTTCGTGCTCTCGTCGGTGGCCTTCCGCGCGGGCGCCATGCAGGCGGTGAGCCTGCTCGCGTGGCTGCTTCTGCTGCCGTGGGCGATCGGCGCCGTGTTCGCCGTCTGGTCGGGCATCCGGGTCTGGCGCGGCAGCGCCCCGAACTACCCGTGGTCGATCCCGTTCATCGGCTCGGGGGTGGCGGCGAAGCGCAAGGAGCTCCTCGCCGTGATCGGCAGGGACGACGACTCCGACCAGCCGACCCCGCTCGCGGCCCTCGCACTCTGGTTCGGGATCATCGGCGGCCCGCTCGGCATCGTGTTCGGGCACGTCGCGCGAGCGCGCATCCGTCGCACCGGCGAGGCCGGCTGGGGGACCGCCACGGCGGGTCTCGGGATCGGATACGCCGAGGTGGGTGTCGGCGCGATCATCGCCATCAGCATCCTGCTGTCGATGGCCGCCGTGGGGCCGCTGGGTAACTGAGGATCGCCCACGTGACACGCCGTGACCAAACCGTTGCACGCGCGAGATAACAGGCGCTAGCTTGTGTCAGTACGCCCGGACCGGGCACATCCGAAAGGTGACACCATGACCGACGCAACCCCGCAGCCTGCAGCGCCCCAGCCCGCAGCGCCCCAGCCGGTTCCCGCAGGCCCGCTCACCCCCGCCGAGGACAAGCAGTGGGCGACGTTCGCGCACTTCGGCGGAATCCTGGGCCTCCTGCCCTCCCTCATCATCTTCCTCGTCTTCAAGGACCGCGGCGCGCTCACCCGTCAGGAGTCCAAGGAGGCACTGAACTGGCAGATCACCTGGATCGCCGCGTTCATCGTCCTGCAGATCGTGGTGGCGATCATCACGGGTATCGCGGTCGCCGTCGCACTCGGCAGTGGTTCCTACGGCGCATACACCGGGCTGAGCGTCGTCACCGGCCTGCTCGGGTTCGTGGCCTGGATCCCGTACCTCGCGAACATCGTGTTCTCGATCATCGGTGGCGTGAAGGTCAACGGCGGCGGCGCATACCGCTACCCGGTGGCCATCCGCCTCGTCAAGTAACACCCCCAACGTCGGTACGAACTCCCTCGACCGAGCTGTCTCAACTGAAAGGCACGACATGTCTGCAACTCCTCCCCCCGCTGCGGCTCCCGCTGCGCCGCTCTCCGAGGCTGAGGACCGCCAGTGGGCATCCTTCGCACACCTCGGCGGCATCATCGGCTTCCTGCCGTCGCTCATCATCTGGCTCGTGTTCAAGGACCGCGGTTCGTTCACGAACACTGAGGCCAAGGAGGCGCTGAACTTCCAGATCACCATCCTCATCGCCTACATCGTGGGCTCGATCCTGAGCGTGATCTTCGTCGGCTTCATCATCACGCTCGCCGCGTGGGTCGTCGCGATCATCTTCTCGATCCTCGGCTTCCTCAAGGCGAAGGACGGCGTCGCGTACCGCTACCCGTTCGCCATCCGCCTCATCAAGTAGTCGTCCCACGCTGAAGGCCCCCGGTTCGCCGGGGGCCTTCAGTCGTTCATGCGCCTATTCAGACAGCAGGCGCCGCACGACCGCGTCGGCGAGCAGCCGCCCCCGCAGGGTGAGCTCGATGCGACCGGCGATCGCCGCCCGAGCGTCGACCAGTTCATCCGCGATGAGCCCCGCGACCGCAGTGCGACCGGATGCCGCGAGCTCGCCGATCGGGAACCCCTCGCGCACGCGCGTGCGCAGCAGCACCGACTCGACCCTGCGCGTCTCGGCGTCGAGCGTCTCGCGCCCGGCCGCGGGAGAGTGGCCCGCCGCCATGCGGTCGGCGTAGGCAGCGGGGTGCTTCACGTTCCACCACCGCACCCCACCGACGTGGCTGTGCGCGCCGGGGCCGATGCCCCACCAGTCGTGGCCGACCCAGTAGCCGAGGTTGTGGTCCGAGCGAAACTCGTCGGCCCGCGCCCAGTTC
>CAIXMB010000080.1 GCA_903920435.1 uncultured Actinomycetes bacterium | reverse complement strand
TCATCGCCCTGCTCGTGCTGCTGCCCGAGAGCATCGCGGCGATCCGGGCGGCGCGCGCCGACCGGATCCAGACGAGCCTCAACCTCGCCCTCGGCTCGGCCATGGCGAGCATCGGGCTCACCATCCCGGCGATCGCGCTCGCGTCGATCTTCCTCACCGGGCCGCTCGTGCTCGGGCTCGACCCCACTCAGATCGTGCTGCTCGTGCTCACCGTGGTCGTGAGCATCCTCACGCTCGCACCCGGGCGCGCAACCCGGCTGCAGGGCGGCGTGCACCTCGTGCTGTTCGGCGCGTTCATCTTCCTGTCGATCGCGCCATAGGCCCCGCCGCCGACTACTCCCCGAGCCGGATCGGCTCGTCCTCGACGCCGTGGCCGACCTGGGCGTACGTCGCGGGACGCTTCGCCTTGAGCCACAGGCCCCACAGGATGCCGATGACCGCCGGGACGAGCACGATCGCGGGGAGGACGTAGGTCGTGGCATCCGGCTCGGTCTGGCCGAGGAGCACGGTGAAGTTCGCGATGATGAGCGCGAAGACGGTGCCGAGGGCGAGGAACGAGATCACGGGCGCGATGAGGCGCTGCCAGGTGCCCACCCCGCGGGAATCCCTGCGGAAGAACCCGATGACGGCGATCGAGATGACGGCCATGAGCAGCACGAGTCCCATCGCCCCGGCGTTGGTCAGCCACGTGAAGAGCGTGAGCACGGGGAACAGCTCGGCGGGCAGCCCCTCCGGCGGAACCCACGACGCGCCCGCGATGGCGAACGCCACGATCACCACGACGGCGATGACCGTCTGCGCGACCGAGCCCGACCACGGCGCACCGCTGCGCTTGCCGATCTTGGCGAGGGCGGCGGGGAGCACGCCCTCCCGGCCGAGCGAGAAGAAGTAGCGCGCCACGGCGTTGTGGAAGCTCTGCAGTGAGGCGAACAGGCTCGTCACGAACAGCAGCTGCGCGAGGTCGCTGATGACCACGCCCACGTTGCTGCCGAGGAACTGGAAGATCAGCGACGGGCCCTGGGCGCGCGAGACGTCGATGACCTGCGACGGGCCGACACCGATCGTCATGGCCAGCGACGAGATCGCGTAGAACAGGGCGATGATCGCGACGGCGGTATAGGTGGCGCGGGCGATCGTGCGCTTGGGGTCCTTCGACTCCTCGCTGTAGATGGCGGCCGACTCGAAGCCCATGAAGGCGGCGATGCCGAAGGCGAACACGGCCCCGATGCCCGTCGTGAACAGGCTCGAGGGCGCCAGGGCCACGGCGTTGGCGCCTTCGGGCGCGACGGCGAACGACGCGATGTCGTAGACGATGACGACGAGGAACTCGAGGCCAACGAGCACGCCGAGCACCTTCGCCGAGAGGTCAACGCGGTTGACGCCCAGCACGCCGACGATCGCGACGCACACGAGCACGGGAACCCACCACGGCACGGCGAGCCCCAGGCGCGTGGCCAGCAGGTCGGAGACCGTGTAGCCGAGCATGCCGTAGATGCCCACCTGCATGGCGTTGTAGGCGACGAGGGCGACAAGCGAGGCCCCGACGCCGACCGGCCTACCGAGCCCCTGCGAGATGTACGAATAGAACGCGCCGGCGTTGGTGATGAACCTGCTCATTGCGGCATAGCCGACCGCGAACAGGGCGAGCGCGGCCCCGAGGAGCAGGAACGAGAGCGGGACTCCGAGGACTCCCGTGACGGCGAAGGTCGTCGTGACTCCGCCGGCGAGGACCGTGAGCGGCGCCGATGCCGCGACGATCATGAAGGTGACGGCGGGGACGCCCAGGCGTCGGCGCGTAGTGGGTTCAGTCATGCGACTACTCTGGCCAGACCGGCGAGGGCGGGTTAGTCGCCCAGTGAACGCAGTTGGTATCAGAGCGCGGGTTCATCGATGATGCCGATGAACCTGCTGCCGATGCCATCGACCTCCGAGCGCACGAATCCCGTGGCGAGCGCGGGCAATTCCGCTGCCGCGTGCTCCTCGCACGACAGCCACGTGAAGGCGGGCCACCACTTCTTCGGCCGCGCGGCCTCGGTGAACCCGCAGATGTCGCACGTGAGCTGCACCCAGACCGGCTTCGTACCCGTGCGATTCGCCCACGACTGCGCGAGCCACGGCGGCGGGTCGGCGCGCATCGCCTCGAGCTCGGCCTCGGTCATGCGCGCGGGCAGCCCGTGGCGGTTCGCCATCTCGAGCGGGATGTCGAGGCGGAGCGCGGCCTCCCGGCGCGAGATCACGGGATGTGGTGGCGGTAGGCCGCCACCACGCGCTCGAGGTACTCGGCGATCGTCGCCTGCTCGTCGGCGTCGAACTCGTCGAGGGTCGCGTCGATGTCGCCGATCATCGGCAGCAGGTACGACATGGCCTTGTGCACGGATGCCGGCGCCGCCGTCACCACGACCGCCCTCCGGTCGGCGGGGTTCGGCCCCCGGGTGGCATGCCCGAGCTCTTCGAGCCGATCGACCACTGCGGTCACCGCGGGCGGAGTGATCCCCAGCCGCCGCGCGAGCTCGCCCGGCCCGAGCGGCCCGCTGGAGATGAGGTGCTCCATTGCTGCAAGATCTGTCAGATTGACGGTGAGCTGCTGGCCGAGGTGCGCCTCGAAGGCGCGGCTGAGCTGCACGATCTCCTGCAGGGAGTACGTCGGCGGGCGGGCGGGGGTTTGCACGTGTACTACTTTAGCGCTAGCTTGTTCACGGCATTAATAGTTCACACAGTGAAATAAAGGACCCATGCGACGCCTGACGACTTTCATCACCGCCCGCCGCACCTCGTGGATCGTCCTGGTCCTCGCCGCGCTGGCTGCCGGGGCGGTTTTCGCCCTCGGGTCCGGCGCGAGCGGCGACAGCTCCCCGGGTGTGGGGCTGCCCGAGTCGGCGGAATCCGCCCAGGTTGCCGCACTGCAGGACGGGCTGCCGGGAGCCGACGGCACGAGCGCGCTGCTCGTCTTCAGCCGTGACGGCGGAACGCTCAGCGAGAGCGACGTCGCCGCGGTCGCGGAGACGGCATCCGGCCTCACCGACCTGTCGTCCGACGGCTTCGTGCCGCCGCCCACGGTCTCGGAGGACAAGACCGCCGCCCTCGTCGCCGTGCCCCTCGACGAGCTCGCGGATGTCGAGGCGCAGGCCGACCGCGCGGCCGAGCTGCGCACCATCGCGAACGAGAACCTGCCCGACGGCATGACCGCCCTGCTCACCGGGCCCGAGGGCTTCGCGGTGGACGTCGCCGCCGTGTTCAAGGGCGCCGACTTCACACTGCTGCTCACGACGGTCATCGTCGTCGCCGTGCTGCTGCTGGTGACCTACCGCAGCCCGTGGCTGTGGCTCGTGCCGCTCACGGTCGTCGGCCTGGCCGACGGGCTCGCGAGCATCGTCGCGACGCGCGTCGCCGCCCTCGCGGGCATCACGCTCGACGCATCGGTCACCGGAATCCTCTCGGTGCTCGTCTTCGGTGCGGGAACCAACTACGCCCTACTGCTCATCGCGCGGTACCGCGACGAGCTGCGCACGCACGAGGACAGGCGCGAGGCCATGGCTACCGCCCTGCGCGGCGCGGGCCCCGCGATCATCGCGAGCGGCAGCACGGTCGTGCTCTCGCTGCTGACCTTGCTGTTCGCCACCCTCCAGGGCAACCGGGCCCTCGGCATCGCCTGCGCCACGGGCATCGTCATCGCCATGATCTTCGCGCTCTTCGTGCTGCCGGCAGCGCTCGTGCTCTTCGGTCGCGGGCTGTTCTGGCCGTACGTTCCGCGCTACGGCTCCGAGGGCAGCATGGAGAAGGGCGTGTGGCACCGGCTCGGCCTGCTCGTCGCGAAGCGGCCGGTGGCCGTCGCCATCGTGGGTGCGCTGCTGCTCGGCGGCCTCGCGGTCGCGGGGGTGCCGAGCATCCGTATCGGTCTATCGCAGAGCGAGAAGTTCACGTCGGTTCCCGAGGCCGTGCGCGGCCAGGACATCCTGGCGGAGGCGTTCTCGGCCGGCAGCGGCTCGCCCGCGGTCGTGATGGCGAAGAACTCGCAGGTCGACAGCGTCACCTCGACGCTGAAGGGCATCGACGGCGTCGTCTCCGTGACGCCGGGCGAGACCGATGGGACGGTCACCCAGCTGAATGTCACGCTCGACGCCGCCGCGGAGACGCCGGAGTCGTTCGCGATCGTGCAGGAGATGCGCGACAGCACCGACGCCCTCGTCGGCGGCCTGGATGCCCAGAGCCTCGACGTGACGGCCGCGCAGACCCACGACCAGGATCTGGTGATCCCGCTCATCCTCGCGCTCGTGTTCCTCGTGCTCGTGGTCCTGCTGCGGGCGCTCGTCGCGCCCGTGCTCCTGCTGCTCACCGTCGTCGGCAGCTTCTTCGCGAGCTTGGGCGCGAGCTGGCTGCTGTTCCAGTCGGTGTTCGGGTTCCCCGCGATCGACACGAACGTCGTGCTGTTCAGCTTCCTGTTCCTCGTGGCCCTCGGCGTCGACTACAACATCTTCCTGGTGACCCGGGCGCGCGAGGAGACTGCAGCGCACGGCACGCGGACGGGCATGGTGCGCGCCCTCTCGTCCACGGGCGGGGTGATCACGAGCGCGGGAATCCTGCTCGCGGCGGTCTTCGCCGTACTGGGCGTGCTGCCGCTGATCACGCTCACTCAGATCGGCATCATCGTGTGCATCGGTGTGCTGCTCGACACCCTGCTCGTGCGCACCGTGATCGTGCCGTCGCTCGCGTTCATCACGGGCGAGAAGTTCTGGCTGCCCGGGAAGGTCGCGAAGGGCTAGTCGCGCTCCTTGCGCTTGATCGTGTTGTCGTCGGAGACGACGGGCTCACCGGTGTCGGGTTCCTGCGTGAGCACGAGCCCGGCGCTGCTGCCCGCCGCGACGATCATCGACTCGACCCACGGCCGGTTGAGCTTGTGGGGCGAGACCGTCGTGAACTGGAAGGCGAGGGGCACCTCGGGCGCGATCCACACCGCGCTGCGGCCGTCGCCGACCGCCTGCGTGTCGAACCAGCTGAGGAAGAAGCGCTCGTTGCGGCGCACCTTGATTCCGACGACGGTCTGCAGGTGGGCGAGCACCCGGTCGTCGAACTCGACCTTGAGCGCGCCAGATCCGTAAATGAGCGTGCCCATCACTGCCCTCCCGCATCGCGCGGTTCGTCCCGGAGGATGAGCCCCGACCTGCTGTTGATGTCCCGCTCCATGTCCTGGAGCCAGGTGCGATTGAGTGACGGCACCCTGCTGCCCGCATAGCGGAAGTACAGCGGCATGGCCGGATGCACCCACGCAACGCTGCGACCGCCGCCGGTGTGCTCACTGTCGGCCCACGTGAAGTGGAAGCCCTCGTTGCGGCGCAGCTTCTCGGAGAAGATCACCTGCAGGTGCGCGAGCACCCGATCCTCGAGTTTGATGTCGATCGACGGGTGCCCGTAGATGAGCGAACCCATGATCAGAGCTCGTCGTATCCGAAGATGCCGGCGTCGTTGAGCCCATGGGCGAACGGGGGCTGCTTGATGAGCCCGATCTGCTGCTGGAGGTAGCTCACGGCGGTCTCGTTCTCAGGTTCGGCGAAAGTGGTGCGTGCGGTTTCAGCAACCATAATCGTCGCGGGCCCGATGAGGAAAGTCGCGGTCACGACGTTGCCCTCCGTGTCGAGCGCCTCGATGTCGACGCTGTCGGCAGAGCTCTTGCGCGCCAGCAGCACCGCGTACTCCATCATGAGCTCGACGACCTCGTCACCCATGAGAAGGGCCTTCTCGGCGTACACGACCTGTTTCATACCTCGACGCTACGGATACCCGGGCCGCGGCGTAACCGCCTTGACCCGGCGCCGGGCACCGGGTAGGAGTCAGCAGTCGGGAAGGTCGACGAGGTTGTTGCGCCCGGTGCCATCCCAGTGGGCTCTGAGGTACGGGCCGAACTCCCCGCGCGCCACCTCGATGACCGAGCCCGAACCGCCCTCGAGCGGAACGTAGTACAGATCGATGCCGCGCTCGATGCTCAGGATGGCGTCGGGGTGCGAGATGACCCCGAACTCACCGCCGAGCGCGACGATGTTGCCCCACTGGTCTTTGCGGGTGCGGTAGACGGGTAGCTCGGACATCGTCCGTGTCCTCTCGACACCGCCTATTCTTGCCTAACCCCAGGTGCCCTCGGGGGATTTCACGACAGGAACCTCGGTGTACGACCAGTGGCCGCCGTTGGCGTAGTGGCCCGTGGCCCACGGCGACGCCCAGATCGCGGCCTCGGTCACCGAGGTCTCGGCCGACGAGGCGAAGGCCGCGGCGATCTCGGAGTACCCGGCGTTCTGCAGGAGTGCCTCCGCGGCGTTCTGCGCGGCGATGTCGAGCGAGTCGTACGTACCGGTGCCGCCGCCACCGCCGGAGCCCCACCCGTTGTTCAACGGGTTGTTGCGGTTCCACCAGTCGTCGACGCCGTTCTCCTGACGCATCCACCGGGTGAAGACGGTGATGTTGTTGTCGCTCTGGGGCCATCCGGCGTAGAGCATCACGAGCTTCGCGAAGTCGTAGTTGGTGCCACTCGCCTTGAGGCTGTCGATGCCGGGCGTGGCCGAGTACGCATCGCGCGGCACGACGGTGATCGCCGCCTTCGGGGAGACCGAGAGGCTCTGGGCGTGCGTGTCGATGTAGTCGGCGAGCATCTCGGCGTTGCTCGGGCCCTTGGGCACGGCGACGACCGTGACGGTGACGAGCGCGATGACGACGGCGCCGACACCGAGGCCGATGAGCGCGCGGCGCGGCTGCCGGCGCGCGGCTGCGATGAGCTCGCGCGGCGCGGAGGTGGTCACCTCGAGGCGGCGGCGGGCGGGCTCGCGGCGAAGGCGAGGGAGTCTGGAGAGAAGTTTCATAACGGTAGCGGGCGCGGAAGGCCGCGAGCGAGCCTAGGTCAGAACCTTGGACGTTCCCTGAGTAGGCTCGCACCGTGACGGGAAATGCCACGCTCTACGACGTCGCCCGGGCCGCGGGTGTCTCGCTCGCGACCGCCTCCCGGTCGCTCAACGGCAGCGCGCGCAAGGTCAACGAGGAGTACCGCCAGCGGGTACTCGCCGCCGCGCGCGAGCTCGGCTACACCCCCAACGTGTCGGCCCAGGCCGTGGCGCGAGGCAGCTCCGCGACCGTGGCCCTGCTCGTGAGCGACATCACCGACCCCTATTTCTCCGCGATCGCCGCGGGGGTCATCCGTGCCGCGGACGACGAGGGACTCAACGTCACGATGGCCGTCACCGAGCGCGACGCCGACCGAGAGTTGGAGCTCGTGCGGCTGCTGCGCGGGCAGCGCCCCCGCGTCCTCGTGCTCGCCGGCTCACGGTTCACCGACGGCACGGGCGACGCCGCGCTCGTCGCCGAGCTCGACTCCTTCGCGGCGACCGGCGGGCGGGTAGTGCTCATCAGCAGGCACAGCTTCTCGTTCGACACGGTAGCCATCGACAACACGGGCGGGGCCGGCGCGCTCGCGGCATCCCTCGCGGGGCTCGGCTACCGGGGGTTCGCAATCCTCGCGGGCCCGGCGAACCTGGTCACGGCGCAGGACCGCGCCGCGGCCTTCACGGCGGCGCTGCCCGTGCCGCCCGTCGCGGTCGTGCACGGCGCGTTCTCGCGCGACGCGGGCTACGCAGGGATGCTCGAGCTCATCGACGGCGGACTCGACGGCATCGACCTCGTGTTCGCCGTCAACGATGTCATGGCGATCGGCGCACTCGCGGCCCTGCGGGACCGCGGCATCGAGGCGCCCGGCCGGGTCGCCGTCGCCGGGTACGACGACATCTCCACGGCGCGCGACGTGAGCCCGGCGCTCACCACCGTGCGGGTCGACCTGGAGAGTGCGGGCGCCGCCGCCGTGGGGCTCGCGCTCGGGTCGCTCGAGGGTCCGGTGTCCATCCCCGCCGAGGTGATCCTCCGCGCGAGCACGCCCGGGCGCTAGCGCGGCGCTCCCCGGCCCCGCTCGTGCGGGCAGCGGCCCGCCCTTCCCCATACTCGTGAGAGCTCAGCGGGCCTGTGGCGAGCGGGCCTGTGGCGGCGGGCTCGGGACGTCCGTCGCTTGCGCCGGGGAAGCACTTTCCGTACACTCGCGGGTAAGCGCTTTCCGCGCGACGAGAGAAGGAGCATCCGTGGCCCCCAGCAGCATCGGCATCATCATGAACGGCGTCTCGGGGCGCATGGGCTACCGGCAGCACCTGCTGCGGTCGATCCTCGCGATCCGCGAGCAGGGCGGTGTGCTGCTCTCCGACGGCACGCGCGTGCAGCTCGAGCCGATGCTCGTCGGCCGCAGCATGTCGAAGCTCAAGGAGCTCGCCGACAAGCACGGCCTCACGCACTACACGAACGACCTCGACGAGGCGCTGGCCAACCCCGACTTCCCGATCTACTTCGACGCCCTCGTCACCCAGGCGCGCGTGCCGGCGATCACGAAGGCCATCGCCGCGGGCAAGCACATCTACACCGAGAAGCCGACGGCCGAGAGCTTCGAGGACGCGCTCGAGCTCGCCCGCCTCGCCACCGCGGCGGGGGTCAAGAACGGCGTCGTGCACGACAAGCTCTACCTGCCCGGCTTCCTCAAGCTGCGGCGCCTCATCGACTCCGGATTCTTCGGCACGATCCTCTCCGTGCGCGGCGAGTTCGGCTACTGGGTGTTCGAGGGCGACTGGCAGCCCGCCCAGCGCCCGAGCTGGAACTACCGCACCGAAGACGGTGGCGGAATCGTGAGCGACATGTTCGCCCACTGGAACTACGTGATCGAGAACCTGTTCGGCCGCATCGAGAGCGTCTACGCTCGCGCGGTCACGCACATCCCCACCCGCGTGGACGAGAACAACACCGCGTACGCGGCGACGGCGGATGACGCGGCCTACGGCATCTTCGAGGTGGAGAACGGCGTTGTGGTGCAGCTGAACTCGAGCTGGGCGGTGCGCGTCAACCGCAAAGAGCTCGTCGAGTTCCAGGTCGACGGCACCCTCGGCTCTGCGGTCGTCGGACTGTTCGGCGCGCGCATCCAGCCGCGCAACGCGACCCCGAAGCCGGTGTGGAACCCCGACCTGCGCGAGACGCACGACTACTTCGCCGACTGGATCGAGGTGCCCGACAACGACGTATTCGAGAACGGGTTCAAGGTGCAGTGGGAGCAGTTCCTGCGGCACGTGCTCGAAGACGCTCCCTACGAGTTCGACCTGCTGGCCGGCGCGCGCGGTGTGCGCCTGAGCGAGGAGGGGCTGCGCAGCTCGGCCGAGGGCCGCCGCATCGACCTGCCGCCAGTCATTCTGGAAGCAGGGTCTCGGTGAGGCTCGACCCCGCGCCGGCGCCGGTCTTCACGAAGCCGACCACGCCACTGACAAGTCGCGTGGCCTATGCCGCCGCGCACGTCGTTCCGCGCACGCTCGCCGAGAACGTGCCCGGCGCTCCCGCCGACATCGACTGGGACGCGACGCTCGCCTTCCGGCACCACGTCTGGTCGTGGGGCCTCGGAGTCGCCGATGCCATGGACACCGCCCAGCGCAACATGGGCCTCGATTGGGCCGCCTGCACTGAGCTCATCCGGCGCAGCGCGCGGGAGGCGGCATCCGTGGGCGGTGCCCTGGTGGTGGGCGTCAACACCGACCACATCGCCGAGCCGGTGATCGGCCTCGACGCCGTGATCGACGCGTACCTCGAGCAGCTCGAGGTGGCCGAGGATGCCGGCGCGGGCGTGGTGCTCATGGCCAGCCGCCACCTCGCGCGCGCCGCGACGAGTGCCGCCGACTACGAGCGCGTGTACGCCGCGGTGCTCGCGCGTGCCGGAGCACCGGTCGTGCTGCACTGGCTCGGCGAGGCCTTCGACGCGAACCTCGCGGGCTACTTCGGCTCATCTTTGGTCTCGACAAGCTCGACCAGCGTGCTCCGCATCATCGAGAACAACGTGGCGAAAGTCAGCGGCATCAAGATGTCGCTGCTCGATGCCGACGCCGAGATCGCGCTGCGGGATCGGCTCCCCGCCGGCGTGCGCATGTTCACGGGAGACGACTTCAACTTCGTGGGCCTGATCGAGAGCGGGTCGGATGCCCTGCTCGGCGCCTTCGCGGCGGTCGCGCCGAACGCCTCGGCGGCGATCCAGCGCCTCGACGCGGGTGACGTCGAGGGCTACCGGGCGATCCTCGGGCCGACGGAGGCGCTGTCGCGGCAGGTGTTCGCCGCTCCCACGCAGTACTACAAGACGGGAGTCGCCTTCCTCTCCTGGCTGAACGGGCACCAGCCGTCGTTCACGATGGTGGGTGGACTGCACTGCGCACGCAGCCTGCCGCACCTCGCCGAGATCGTGCGCCTCGCCGATGCGGCGGGCGCGCTCGAGCTGCCCGAGCTGGCCGCGCAGCGCTGGAACGACCTGCTGGCGGTGAACTCGCTGTGAGCCGCTTCTCGCTCAACCAGGCGACGATCAAGTACGCCACGGTGCCCGAGGCGATCGCCGCGACGGTCGGCGCGGGCATCCCCGCCATCGGCCTGTGGCGCGAGCCGGTGGCCGAGTTCGGCCTCGAGGCGAGCGCCGCCGCGGCCCGCGACGCCGGCCTGCGCGTCTCGAGTCTGTGCCGCGCCGGCTTCTTCACGAAGCCCGGCTGGCGCGACGACAACCTGCGCGCGATCGAGGAGACCGCCGCGCTCGGAGCCCCGACGCTCGTGCTCGTTGCGGGCGGACTGCCCGAGGGCTCGCGCGACCTGGTCGGCGCTCGCGAGCGTGTGCGCGACGCGATCGGCGAGCTCGCCCCCGCAGCCCTCGCGGCCGGGGTCACCCTCTCGATCGAGGCCCTCCACCCGATGTACGTGACCGACCGGGCCGTGGTCTCGACGCTCGGCCAGGCGCTCGACATCGCGGAGCAGTTCGATGCGCGCGCGGTGGGCGTCGTCGTCGACACGTTCCACATCTTCTGGGATCCGGCGGTGCTCGCGCAGATCGCGCGCGCCGGGGCATCCGGCCGCATCGCGACCTACCAGGTGTGCGACTGGAACATGCCCATCGCCGCCGACCCGCTGCTCAGCCGCGGGTACATGGGCGACGGCTTCATCGACTTCGAGTCGCTGACGCGCGCGGTGGTCGCCGCGGGCTATGACGGCGACATCGAGTGCGAGATCTTCAACCAGGCGATCTGGGACACCGACTACGCCACGGTGGCGGCGGCGACCGCAGAGCGATACCGGGAGCACGTCGAGGCGCATCTCGCGGACTAACCGCGGGGCGGGAAGCCCGCGCTAGCTCTCCCGTTGCCGTTCGGCGAGGGCGTGCATGACAGCAGCGGTCGACGGGTAGAGGTCGCGGTACAGGGCGTACAACTCGTCGTACGAGGCGGCGAGCGCGGCATCCGGCTCGACCATGCGCTGCACGGGGTTCCACTCGTCGATGGACACGGAGGCCACGGCGCGCGCCGCGAGGAACGCGGCGCCGTAGCTCGCCCCGATCGTGACCGAGCGCACCTCCTGGGTGAGGCCGGTGACATCCGAGACCACGTGAAGCCAGAGGTCGCCCTGCGTGCCGCCGCCCACGGCCACCACGCGCTCGATGCTGCCGCCCGCGGCGCGGATCGCCTCGACGTTGTGCCGCACGCCGAGGGCTGTCGCCTCGAGTGCCGCACGGTAGAGGTCGCCGCGGGTGTGCTCGATGGTGAGGCCGGCGATGACGCCGCGCGCGTCCGGATCGGCGATGGGAGTGCGTTCGCCCGCGAAGTACGGCAGCATGAGCAGCCCGTGGGCGCCGGGCCCCGAGGCGGCGGCCTCGGCGAGCAGCGTGGGGTAGTCGGGAGACCCCACAAGGCCGCGGAGCCAGCCGGTGATCGCGCCCGATGTCGCCATGCCGCCCGCGAGGTTGCGCGTGCCCTCGAACGCACCGACGGTGCCCCACAGCTCGGGGATGGTGATGCGGTCGGAGATCGTGTTGACGAGGAACATCGTGGTGCCGTACATGAGCATGAGGTCGCCGGGCTGCTGCGCGCCGACGCTGACGGCCTCGGTCCAGGCATCGATCGTGCCGGAGACGACGGGAGTGCCCACAGGCAGGCCCGTCGCCGCGGCCGCTGTCGACGTCACGGTGCCGACGATCGAGTCGGACCACACGAGCGGCGGCAGTTCGATGTCGCCCACGATCGGGCCGGCCCACGGCCAGTACCACTCCTGCGCCACCGAGTCGTAGAGCGGCGAGCACTGACTCGCGGACTGGTGGTCGAGCACGTAGGCGCCGCTGAGCCGGTAGGCGAGGAACGACGCCGGCATGAACACCTTGCGGGCCGCCCCGAAGACCGCCGGCTCGTTCTCGGCAACCCACGCGATCTTCGGCCCCGCGGCCTGGGTCGAGAGCGCCGATCCGCCGCGCGCGAGGATCTCGTCGGCCCCTAGCTCGGCCGTCAGCCGGGCGATCTGCTGCGTCGCCCTCGTGTCGACCCCGTAGAGGATCGCGGGCCGCAGGGGAACGCCGTCTCCGTCGGCGAGGGCGACACACGGACCCATACCACTGACCCCGACGGCGACGACATTCTCCTGCGTGGTGGCCACGAGCTCGCGCGCGATCGACACGAACTCGTCCCACCACACCTCCGCGTCCATCTCGACCCAGCCCGGGCGGGGGCGCGACACGTCGTGCTCCCGCACCGCGGTCGCGACCACCCTGCCCGACAGGTCGACCAGCACGCCCTTCGTGCTCGAGGTGCCGACGTCGACTCCGAGGACGACGCCCACTAGACGAGCGGGGTATCGCCGATGAGGTGCACCCGCACGCCGAGCTTCGCGAACATCGCCGCCTTGGCGGTGAGCGCGCGGTCGGCGGTCGGTGCATCCGGCGCGTAGACGACCTGGGCGTGGTTCGCCTTGTGGCGGGCCATGAACTGGTCGCGCGTCACTCCGTGCAGGAAGACGTGGGCGATGGGCCACTCGGGGTTCGTGGCATCCTTGCGGCGCTGGGTCTCCTCCGCAGGCAGCTCGACGACGCTCGCGCGGCCGAGGTCGATGTTGAGCACGCCCTCGGCGATGTAGACCCGCGACCAGACGATCTCGCCGGGCTTGGAGACGCCGTTGATGGTGCTGCCGCCCGCCGGGAAGAACACCGGGCCCTGCCGCCAGCCCTCCGCGTTCTGCCAGCCGCCGAGGTGCGACGCGGGCACGGAGCCGGAGATCTCGTAGACCCACACGAAGTCGTCTCCGACCTGCTCGCCCCACCGCACGTCGTGGAGGGTGTTGTCGGGCACGAGACCCATCGCGCGCCACACCCGGTCGGTGATGAGCGCGTCGACTGCGACGCCCTCATCTGCCTCGTTGAAGTGCGGCATCGCGAGGCCCGCGTGCAGCTCGCGCTTGCCGTCCCTGCTGAACACGGGCGGGCGGTCCGTCGTGTTCAGGATGCCCTCGGCGAGGTCGCTCGCCGGCACCAGGTCTTTCAGCCCCTGCTGGTACTGGATGCCGATCGCGTCGAGACCGAAGTCGTCGGCGATGCGCAGGGCGGCGATGTACATCTTGTACTGCCAGGTGAGCTGCGCCTCGGTGAGCTCCGTCTTCTCGTCGGTGCCGGTGCGGAAGGTCATTCCGGCACTCTTCAGCCACTCCCCCACGCCCGCGGCATCGGCGTCGCTCACGGTGAGCATCTCGGCGTAGAGAGCGCTCTGTGAGAGGCGCTCCTTGTAGATGCCGATCGGGTTGAGCAGCTCGTCGTCGAAGATCGCGTTGTACATGCCCATGCAGCCCTCGTCGAAGACGCCGATGATGGCCTTCTCCTCGAGCAGTTGGTTGGCGAGCGCCTCGCCGAGCGCCTTCTCCGCGCTCTCACCGAGCGACGGCAACGGATGCACGTGCGATGCGTCGTGCGTGATGTGCTGAGTCTCGACCCACTCGCGCAGTCCGTTCATGAACCACTCGTCGGTGAAGTCGACGCTCCAGATCGTCGAGTACGGCTTGCCCATCTTGGTGAGACCCGCGTTGAGCCCGAGCAGGCCGACGAGCCCCGGCCAGTCCGGTGCGAAGTTGGCCACGGTGAGGATCGGTCCGCGGTGCGTGCGCAGGCCCGCGAGCACGTGGTGGCTGTACTGCCACACGGCCTCCGCGACGATGAGTGGGGCATCCGTGGGAATGCCCTTGAAGACCTCGAGGCCCATGCGCTGGCTGCTGATGAAGCCGTGGCCGGTCGCCGGATCGACGGGGTTCGCGCGCACCACCGACCACCCGAGGGTGCCGAGCGCGGCCGTCACGTCGGCCTCGAGCTGCTGCTGGGTGGGCCAGCCGGCCTCGTTCGCCGAGGGCCGCAGGTCGCCGCTCGAGATGAGCCATGCGGTGTTCGGGGCGACCGCCGTCGCGGTGCGCTCGGCGGGGAGGGTGTAGCTGGTCATTCCGGTGCTCCTTCATAGGTGTAGCGCGTGCTGTCGCCGGCGGTGAGGCTGCCGGAGGTCGTCGTGAGCGGGCGGCCGCCCACGGTGAGGGTGTCGAGGGCGAGGGTGCCGAAGTCGAGCGAGAGCGTCACACCCGAGTCGTCGAGGGAGGCGCGGCCCCAGCCGGAGCCCGTGCTGAAGAACGTCTTGAGCGACCCCTCCTGCGCGGGCGCGAACGCGAGCGAGCGGGCCTGCGCGTCGTACTGCGCCCCGGTCATGGCGATGAGCACCGCCCAGCTCGCGAGGGAGCGCGCGTAGTGGTTGCCGCACTCCACCTCGTTCCATGGGTTGCGGTTGGTGCCGTTGTGGCGGCTCCGCACGGCCCGCACGAGGGTGAGCCCCTCGTCGACGAGCCCCTCGAACACGAGGTGGGCGGCAACCTGGTACTCGATGCCGGTCCACACCTCGTCGGAGTACACGAACGGGATGCGCGGGCGCCCCCCGCGCGGCCAGGAGCACAGGACCAGCCCGGCCTCGTGGCCGAGCGCGTAGGTGCGCTGCACGCTGTGGTGCTCGCTGAGGTCTGGGCGGAAGTTGTGGCGGAACACCGCGGCGATCGCCGATCGCACGTGCTCGGCGGGCAGCACGTGGCCGAGGCCCGTGACGTGCGCGAGGTACTGGCCGAAGAGCTGGTCGCTCAGCACCCCCGTGCCGTACTGGTAGCGCACGGCGTCGACGTCGTCGAGCTTCTGCTCGTAGTACTCGCCGTTGAACAGGAGCTCGTCCATGTGGGCGGCGCCTCGCTCGGCGGCCGCGAGCCAGCGCTCGGCGGTGGCGGGCTCGCCGAGGTGCTCGGCGAGCCGAGCACCCGCGTGCAGGGCCGCGAAGAACACGGAGTTGCTGAGGGAGTTCTCGCCGTAGAACTCGATGTCGTAAGTGTTGTGCTGCTTGCTGTCGAGCACGTCGTCGCCGTTGGCGTCCCACTCGACGAACGCGAACTCGAGGGCGCGCTTCGCCGCGGGCCACACCTCGCGCAAGAACTCGTCGTCGCCGCTGAACCGCCACTCGCGATAGAGCCGCACGACGGTGCCGAGCTGCCCGTCGACGGCGGGGTGGAACTCCCAGGCGGGCGAGTCGAAGATGCTGTTCGCGCGGAAGTTCATGCGGCCGTCGTCGCGCGTCTCGCCGAGGAACTCCGTGCGGCGGGCGCTGCGCTCGAGCTCGGGGAAGAGGTACGCGAGGCCCTGCGCGTAGTTCCACACGTGGGTGCAGGTACCCTCGCAACTGCCGTGGGCGTCGAAGCTGCCCTCCCACGCCGCGAAGGTGCCGTCCTCCAGCCGGAAGCAAGTGGTGCTACGGATGACCGCCAGGTTCGATGCCGCGGCGTCGATGACCTCGGCCGGCAGTGACGACCCGTGCAGCGCGGCATGGAAGGCCCGGCTCGCCGCCTCGAGCCCGGAGAGCTCGCGGCCCAGGTGCGTCGCGACCTCCCACGCGTCGGCGAAGCGCGTGGCGTAGTGGTTGCGCACGATCTGCCCGGCGTGCGGGCTCGGCAGGTTGATGTTGCCGAGCCACGCCTGGGGCCGGTTGGGGAAGTACCAGGTGAGGCGGAACTCGAAGTCGCGCGTCTCGCCCGGCGCGAGCTCGTGGTGGATGCCGAGCGAGCCGACCCGCAGCCGCGTGATCCACTCGGGCAGGTCACCGGTCTCGAGGGTCTCCACGGGCTCGGGGTCGATTCGGCCGTCGTCGCGCACGTCATCCCAGAAGACCTGCGCGCCGTCCTGCCAGAACCCCCACAGCCAGGTGGGCTTGGCGCTCGTGCTGTCGTCGGCGGTCGTGAGGCTCGCGCTGCCGAACGCGAGCGAATCCGCGGGCAGGTCGGAGGTGACGTGCACACCGCGCACGCCGTCCGCATCCCGGTAGGTGTTGACCGGATGCCCGTCGAACCGCGGGAAGTGGAAGACGTCGGGCTCGCCGGCGCCCACGGGGTTCGCGAGCGACCCGATGACGGAGACCGTCAGCGGCGACGCGGTCGGATTCGTCACGCGGTACCTGAGCACGGCGGCGGGGATGCCGGAGGCGTCCGCGTCGAGGGGCACGAAGGGTGTGAACGCCTCGAGCGAGACCTGCACGGGCACCTTCGGGTCGTCGAAGTCGACGCGGACGAAGGGGTACTCGCCGAGCATCCGTGAGTTCTCGAAGCGCGGCAGCCCGCCCAGGTCGCCCGCGTAGTAGCCCTGGTCGGCCTCGTGCGGCGCGCGGAACTGCGACTGAAGCACGCGCGTCACGGGCTCGGCATCAGCACCGCGCACGTCGAGCGCGAAGAAGCTGAAGGGCAGGCGGGCGCCCTTGGCCGGGGCGTTGTGCAGCTCCCAGTCCCTGAGCTCGCCGCGCGCGCCGACGGAGACATTGCCGGTGCCGATACCGCCGAGCGGGAAGGCCGCCGCGCTCGCCTCGGCCCCGAGCCAGGTGCCGGTGGCGAGGGGCGACTCCGGGTGCGGGGTGCCGATCACGAATCCTCCTTGATTACGGCACCATCGTTACAGAAATCGATTTCATGCACAAGTCGCGAAATGCGGCCGGCGCCGCGATCTGCGCGCGCGTGACGCGCGCCGCCCTAGACGGTCGGAGCGGGCACGCTCGTCGCGGGGATGATCTCGTTGCGCAGTACCACCGTGCGGGCGGGCTGGGTATCGCCGTCGATGCGCTCGAGGAGCATGCGCGCGGCCGTCACACCCATGTGCCGCGCGGGCAGTCTGACTATCGACACGGATGCCGGCGGCAGGGTCGTGAAGGGCAGGTCGCCCACCACGGCAACCCCGAAGGCCGGCGGCGTCAGACCCGTCTCGGTGAGCACCTGGAGCGCGCCGACCCCCATGAGGTTGTTGGCGGCGACCACGGCGTCGGGCGGGTTCTCCATCGCGAGCAGCTCCTGCATCGCCGTGCGGCCGCCGTCGACGCGGAAGGTCGAGTAGCGCAGGTAGTCGTCGGGGCGGTCGAACATGCCCGCCCTGGTGACGATCTCGCGCCAGCCGTTGCTGCGCTCGGCGGCGGTCTCGATGTCGCGCGGGCCGGTGATGCAGGCGATGCGCCGGTACCCCGCGTCGACCAGTGTTTGGGCGGCAGACAGGCCACCTTGGCGGTTGTTCATCATCACGCCGTCGATGTCGAACCTGGTGCTGCGGTCGACCGCGACGATCGGCCGGCCGCGCGCCACGAGATGCTGCAGGTCGGTGTGGTCGGAGGCCGGTGCGAGGACGACCCCCGCCATGTTCTCCGAGATCGCGATGTCGAGGTACTTGGCCTCCTTGGCCGGATCCTCGTCGGTATTGCACAGCACCACGGAGTAGCCCGCGGCCCGCGCGACGTCCTCGACGCCGCGCGCCATGGACGTGAAATAGGGGTTCTCGATGTCCGGCAGCACGAGGGCGATGACTTCGGAGTTCTGGCGGCGCAGCGTACGGGCCGTGCGGTTGGGCGTGAAGTTGAGCTCTGCGGCGGCCGCACGCACCAGCGCCGCCTTCTCCTCCGAGACTCGTTGGCCGTTCACCACCCGGCTCACTGTGGCAGGCGAGACCCCGGCGAGTGCTGCGACCTCGTAGATCGTTGCCATACGTTCCGTCCCGCTCTGGACTGATTCAGTGCCCGACCGACCCTAGCGGGCCGTGCATCCGACCGTGTTGACACGCGCCGTGGGGTAAGCCTACATTGATGAAATCGATTCCAACCAGCGCCGGTCGGCAGAGGCCACGGCGCGCACGAGGAAGTGCGGTCCATCCGGCATGACATCCCCCGAATTGAGCGGAATCTCGGCGCTGCGCACCGTGCAGACGAGGTCGATCAGTCCCGAGAACTTCGACGGCTCCGTCGGCGGCGGCGCTCGCGCCACCGAGGGCACCGGCGCCGACTGCGCACGCGACCTCGGCCCCGGCTGGAAGATCAGCCCGAGCGTCGACATCAAGCCCGGCGAGACCTTCGATGTCGCCACCATCGAGGGCGCCGGGAAGATCACGCACTTCTGGATCACCACGCACACCGACCATTGGCGCACCCTGCTCTTCCGCGCCTACTGGGATGGCGCGGCCGAGCCCGCGATCGAGGTGCCGTACGGCGACTTCTTCTGCAACGGGTGGGGCGTCTTCGCACAGGTCAACTCGCAGGTCATCGCGGCGAACCCGCACGGGGGCTTCAACTCCTACTGGCCCATGCCGTTCCAGACGGGCGCCAAGCTCACCATCGAGAACACGTCGACCGTCGACGTGCGCATCTACTACCAGGTCACCTACGAGGTCGGCGGCGACTACTCCAACGAGGGCTACCTGCACGCGCAGTGGCGCCGGAGCAACCCGACCGAGTACGCGCAGCCGCACGTTCTCGTCGAGGGCATCGAGGGGTCGGGCCACTACGTCGGTACCTACCTCGCCTGGGGCGTCAACAGCAACGGGTGGTGGGGCGAGGGCGAGATCAAGTTCTACCTCGACTCCGACGAGGAGTACCCCACCATCGCCGGCACGGGAACCGAGGACTACTTCGGCGGTGCCTGGAACTTCGACATCCCGGGCAAGGGCTACACGGAGTTCTCGACGCCGTACCTCGGCATGCCGCAGGTGATCCGGCCCGACGGCCTGTACGTGAGCCAGCAGCGCTTCGGCATGTACCGCTGGCACCTGGCCGACCCGATCCACTTCGCCGAGAAGCTGCGGGTCGACATCCAGGCCCTCGGCTGGCGCAGCGGCTGGCGCTACCTGCCCCTGCGCGACGACATCGCCTCGACCTCGCTCTTCTACCTCGACCGGCCCACCGCGCGCCGGCCGAAGACCCCCTCGGCCGACGACCTGGAGATCCACCTAGGTAGCGCGCCGGTTCCCGACCTGGGCGCGAGCCCCCAACGCTGGCCCGCGACGGACTAGCCGTGCGTACCCCGCGCGTCCTCGTGACCGCGGCGGCCCTCCTCGCCGTGGCGGGGTGCTCCGCCGCGCCCGGATTCACCGCACCGGATGCCCCGATGACCGAGGCCGGCGTCGGTGACACGTTCGCCGGGGCATCCGTCGCCGACGCGGCGCAGTTCTACGCCTTCGGCGACGGCGACCTCTGGCCGAACTGCTGGGGAGCCGATGACAGCATCTACACGGCCCACGGCGACGGCATGGGCTTCGGCAACGAGTTCGCCGACATCGGGGCAGACGTGATCTCGGGCCCGCCCGACGCACTCGAGGGCGAGACCACCGCGCTCGGCGACGAGGTGGGCCAGGTGTGGTCGGGCGGCAACTTCACTCGCAAGCCCACGGGTATCGCGTGCGTCGACGGCAGCCTGTACCTCGCCGTGCAAGACCTGCGCACCGACTTCAACGAGGCGCCCGCCGCCTCGATCTCGCGCTCCGACGACGGCGGTCGGACGTGGAGCTGGGACACCTCGGCGCCGATGTTCGACGACGGCCTCTTCACGACGATCATGTTCCTCGACTACGGCAAGGACTACGCGAACGCCCCGGACGATTACGTGTACGCCTACGGACTCGACGGCAACTGGCGCGACTCGTTCGACGACTCCGTGCCCGACCCCGAGGACCTCTACCTCGCCCGAGTGCCCAAGGGCTCCGTTCAGGATCGGGCGGCCTGGGAGTTCTCGACGGGCGCCGGCACGTGGAGCGCCGACATCGCCGACCGCGTGCCGGTGCTGCACGACGACCGCCGGCTGTATCCCGGCACGTCGGAGGGCGGCACCGTCGGCGCCCACGACCTGAGTGTCATCTCGCAGGGCGGCGTCGTCTACGACAAGCCGCTCGACCGGTACCTGTACACGTCGTGGACCGAGCTCAGCTTCGAGTTCTACGAGGCGCCGGAGCCGTGGGGGCCGTGGAGCCTCTTCCTCTCCCGCGACTTCGGCCCGTACCCCTGGACGAACGACGCCCACGGGGGGTACGGCGCAACGCTGCCCTCGAAGTTCATCAGCGCCGACGGCACCACCCTGTGGCTGCAGTCCAACGTGTGCCCGTGCGCGCCCGCCGGCATGTCCGTCTACGACTTCGCCCTGCGGAAGGTGCAGCTCGATGCGCGATAGCGGCGCCATCGACGTGCTCGTCGTCGGGGCCGGGTTCGGCCACGAGTTCCTGCACCTGTACCGCGAGCACCCGCTCGTGGGCGAGGTCGGCCTGTGCGACCTGCGCGCCGACGCCGTCGCGACATTGGGCGCGGCCTACGGTCTCGACGCTGTCTACACCTCGTTCGAGGAGGCGCTCGCGAGCACCCGGTGGGACGCCGTGCACATCGCGACGCCCGTGCACCTGCACGTGGAGCAGACCCTCGCAGTACTCGCGACGGGTCGCGCGTGCGCGAGCGCGGTGCCGATGGCCACGACCCTCGACGGCATCGCGAAGGTCATGGATGCCGCGGCCGGCGGAACCTACATGATGATGGAGACCGCCCTCTACCAGCGCGAGTACCTGCACGCCCTGGCGCTGCGCGACTCCGGCGCCCTCGGCCGGATCGGCTACCTCTCCGGCGCCCACATGCAGGACCTCGACGGATTCCCGCCGTACTGGATGGGCTACGCACCGATGCAGTACGCGACCCACATCGTCGCCCCGCTCCTCGGCCTCGCCGGTGCCGCCGCGGAGTCGGTGGCGTGCCTCGGCTCCGGCACCCTGCTGCCGTCGCACGCGGGCGACGGCAGCAACCCGTTCCCCATCGAGTCGGCCCTGTTCCGGTTGGGCGGCGGTCTCGCGGCCCAGGTGACGATGTCGTTCTTCGAGAACGCGCGCAGCTACACCGAGGGGTTCAACGTCTACGGCGACCTGGGGGCGCTCGAGTGGCCTTCGGTTGAGGGCGGCCCCGCGGTCACCTACGCGGCCGGACCGCAGGACGGCGCGCGGCGCGGAAGGCCCATCGAGCGCACGGAGCTCGAGGTCCCCGACCGGCTCGACACGCTGCCCGAGGAACTGCGCGGCTTCACCCGGCCCGGAATGTGGACGCCCGCCGGTCTCGATCCGGTGCGGGTGGAGGCCTGGCACGGCGGGTCGCATCCGCACCTCGTGCACGAGTTCGTCTCCGCCGTGCACGCCGGACGCGCGCCGGCGATCGACGCGCGGGTCGCGGCATCCGTCACGGCGCCGGGAATCGTCGCGCACGAGTCCGCGCTGCGCGGCGGGGTGATGCTCGAGGTGCCCGGCTACTAGGCGTCGGTGCTCCAGCGCTCCCACAGGGCCGCATATGCGCCGCCGCGCTCGATCAGCTCGTCGTGGGAGCCCAGCTCGACGATGCGGCCGTGCTCGACGACAGCGATACGGTCCGCGTCGTGGGCGGTGTGCAGGCGGTGCGCGATCGAGACCACCGTGCGGCCCTCGAGCACCGCGCCGAGCGCGCGCTCGACCGAGCGGGCGGCGCGGGCATCCATGACCGACGTCGCCTCGTCCAGCACCAGGGTGTGGGGGTCGATGAGCACGAGGCGCGCCAGTGCCAGCTGCTGCGCCTGGGCGGCATTGAGGGGATGCCCGCCCGACCCGACCACGGTCTGCGGACCGTTCGGCAGCGCCTCCACCCAGGCTCGCGCCCCCGCCACGGCGAGCGCACCCAGCACCTCCTCATCGGTGGAGTGGTCGCTCCCCATCCGCACGTTGTCGGCGATCGTGCCGACGAAGACATGGTGCTCCTGGGTGACGAGGGCGACCTCGCGACGCAGCACGGTGAGGGGAAGCGCGGTGAGGGGAACGCCCCCGACGGTCGCGCGGCCGCCCGTGGGGGCGTCGATGCCCGCGATGATGCGGCCGATCGTCGACTTGCCCGCGCCCGACGGCCCCACGATCGCGAACTGCTCGCCCGGCCGGAGCTCGAGGTCGAGCCCGTGCAGCACCTCGGGCCCGTTCGGGTAGCTGTAGTGCACGCCCTCGAGGCGCACGAGCGATCCCGTCGGCCGAGCGGTGCCCTCGACGCGGTCGGGCTCGATGCCGCCCACCCCGAGGATGCGCGCGAGCGAGGCCAGCCCGAGCTGCAGCTTGTCGAGCCACTGCACCACGGCGACGATCGGCACGGTGAGCTGCACGGCGTACAGGGTGACCGTCGTCACCGCTCCCACGGTCGCGAGCCCCTGTGTGACGAGGAAGCCGCCCCACAGCAGCGCGAGCGGGATCGGCACCGTGTACGCGAGCCCGCTCACCGGCAGCAGCACGAGCTTGAGGCGCACGATGCGCAGGCGGCGCTCCCAGAGTTGCGCGAGGGAGAGGTCGGTGGCCGCGATCCGCACCTCGCCGAGGGCGAGCGTGTCGACGGTGCGGGCCCCGTCCATGGTCTCGGAGACGGTGCCGAAGAGGTCGGAGTATTCGGCGTTCAGATCGAGGTAGGCCCGGGGTGCGCGCGCGAGGTACCACCGCGCCACGATGACGATCACCGGGATGCCGACGAGCAGCGCGAGTGCGACGAGCGGCGACGTCACGAACGCGGCCACGAAGGTGAGGAGAACGGCCACGAGGGATACCGCGAGCTGCGGAACGGCGAACCGCACCGTCGTGGCTACCGCGTCGATGTCGGCAGTCGTGCGCGTGAGCAGGTCGCCCGTGCCCGCGCTCTCGACGACGGAGATCGGCACCGCAGTGACGTCGCGCATGAAGTCGTCGCGCAGGGTCGCGAAGATCTTCTCCCCCAGCACCATCGCGAGCCTCGTGCCGAGGCCCGTGAACACCGTCTGCAGCAGCACGGCCACGAGCATCGCGATGCTCAGAGCGGCCACCACCGAGGCGTCGCCGCCCAGGGTGAGGCTCTGCACGAGCCGCCCTACGACGAACGGGCCGACCAGCCCGGCGACCGCGGCGAGCGCTGCGAGGGTCGCGACGCCCACGTACTCGGCCCGATGCCTGCGCAGCAGCCCGAGCACGACGTGGCGCACGCGCCCGCCGCTCGCCACCGGCAGCTGGGTGTCGTCACTGCTCACGACTCCCCCTCGGCCCTGCGGACGATCGCGAGGTAGGCGGGCTCGGACTCGAGGAGCTCGCGGTGCGTCCCGGATGCCGCCACCACCCCCGCACTCAGCAGCACGACCTCGTCCGCCTCGGCGAGCAGCATCGGGCTCGTCGTGGCGACGAGCGTCGACCGCCCCTCGCGCGCGTGACGGAGCCGACCGGCGATGATGGCCTCAGTGTGGCTGTCGACCGCCGATGTCGGGGTCTCCAGGAGGAGCCACTCGGGGTCGAGGGCGAGAGCACGGGCGAGCCCCACTCGCTGTCGCTGGCCGCCCGAGATGAGCCGGCCACGCTCGCCGATCTGGCTCTGCAGCCCGTGCGGCAGGGCGTCGACGATGTCGCTCGCGGCCGCCGACCGGACGGCCGCAGCGAGGTGCTCGTCCGACAGGTGGGAGTGCGGGTCCAGGGCGTCGCGCAGCGTGCCGCGGAAGAGGAAGGGGTCGGCGTCGGCGCGGACCACCCGCCGACGCACCTCCGCGAGCGCGATACCGCCCACGCCGATACCGCCCAGCCGGACGCCGCCGGCACCGGCCGCGGAATCGTCGAGGCGCGCGAGCCGGTCGAGCAGCGCGGTCATCGTGTCGGCGTCGTCGCCCACGACGGCGACGAACCTGCCCGCGACGAGGGAGAGGCCGCTCGTGTCGTCGGCGAGGGAGCCGCCCTCCGCGGGCGCCGATCCTTCGGCCGTCGTGAGCGGCTCCACCCCGAGCACCCCGAGGATGCGCCCCGCGCCGACCTGCCCGCGCGTGAACGTCGAGACCGCCTCGGCCGCGAGCCGGATCGGCATGACGAGAAAGCCCGCGTACCCGTAGAACGAGACGAGCTGCCCGGGCGTGAGGTGCCCGGCCTGCACGAGCAGCGCACCCGCCCAGGTGAGCGCGACGATGAAGCTCCCGGGGATGAGCACCTGAATGCCGTCGATGATCCCGAGCGGTGTCGCGAGCCGGATGCCCGTCGCCCGGGTCTCGTCGGAGGCGGCCTGGTACCGCTCGACGAACATGCGCTCGCCACCCGCCCCGCGCAGCACGCGCAGCCCCGCCACGGTGTCGGCCGCGAGGGAAGTCATCCGGCCCGACGCGGCGCGCTGCTCGGCTTGGCGCGTGCGCAACGGCCTCACCACGATGAAGAACAGGGCTGACGACAGGGGCACGCCGACGAGCACGAGCAACCCCAGCGGCACCGAGGTCGCGAGGAGGATCGCGCCGACGATCCCGTACGAGAGCAGGGCCGCGATGAACGCGCCGACGAGGAACGCGAGGTAGGAGATCGACATCGCGTCGCCCGTGACGGTCGCGCCGATCTCGCCCGTCGACACCTTCTTGCCGATCGCGTAGCCGGCTCGCGACGCGTGCCGCGAGATGAGGCCGATCGAGCGGTAGGTGGCGCGCGTCCAGTTGATGATGCCGCCGCGGTCGCGCAGCCCCTCGACCACGGAGTGCACGGTCTCGAACGCGAGCACGATGCCCACCCAGGCGAGCAGGCGGCTCAGGTCGCCCGTCGCGACACCCTCGTCGATCGTGCGACCGATCGCCCACGGCGCGAACGCGAGAGTGCACAGCCATACGGTGTCGAGCAGGGTGCCGAGGAGAATCGACACCCACTGGTGCCGGGCGAGCCAGCCCAAGGACGCGGGCGGCCGGCGCGGGGGCGCGCCGGCCGGGAGCGGTTCGGGGAGCGGGTGCAACTACTTGATGCCGGAGATGCGCACGCCGTTGACGATGTAGCGCTGGAAGAACAGCACGAGGATGATCGTGGGCAGCGCGGCCAGCGTGGAGCCGGCCATCAGGAGGCCCCACTCGTTGCCGCGATCGGAGCGGAAGTTGCCGAGGAACTGCATGATCTGCGTGAGGTCGGGGTTCGTGATCGTGAGGATCGGCCACACGTACGCGTTCCAGTAGGCCATGTACGACCCGATCCCGACGACAACGAAGACCGCGGCGGACTGGGGCACGAAGATCTTGGTGAAGATCTGCCAGCGGCTGGCGCCGTCGATGAGTGCGGCCTCCTCCACGGCCACCGGCATGTTCAGGTAGAACTGCCGGAGGAAGAACATCTGCACCGCGGATGCCACGCCGGGGATGATCAGCACCGCGAGGGTGTCGAGCATGCCGAGCTGCGACACGACCATGAACGAGGTGAGCAGGATCGCCATGCCGGGGATGAACATCGGCATGATGCAGAACACCCACCAGAAGCGCTTGAGCGCGAAGTCGAGCCGCGCGAGGGCGTAGGCGGCCATCGAGTTGATCGCGATGCTCAGCACGGTGAAGATCACGGCGCCGAGGAACGTGATGATCATGGCGCGCGAGAACTGCGGGTCTTGGATGATCGCGATGTAGTTCTTCGGGTCCCACATGTCGGGGAAGAACTGGAACGGGGATCGCAGGACCTCTGTCTTGCCCTTGAACCCGGCGATGACCATCCACGCGAGGGGGAACATCAGGCTCAGGGTGATGAGCACGACGCCGATGATCTTGATGAGCCGGTTGCGGTCGCCGCGGCGCAGCGTGCCCTTCGAACCGCTCACGGGTGTTGTCGCTGTCGACATCAGCCGTCCACCGCCTTGTCTGAGTTGATGAGCCGGAAGACCAGCACCGAGATGAGTCCGAGCACGACGAACAGCAGCAGCGCCGTGGTGAGCGAGAAGCTCGTCGCGTAGGGCGTCGCCCCGCGGAAGTTGTTGAAGATGAAGAGGTTGGGCGTCGTCGTCGCGTTGACGGGACCGCCGTTCGTCATGACCAGCGGAAGGTCGAGCATCTGGATCGCCGCCGTGAAGCCGGTGACGAACAGGTACAGCAGGATGTTCTTCAGGAGCGGGATGGTGATGTAGAACGTGCGCTTGAAGAAGCCGGCGCCGTCGAGCTCGGCCGACTCGTAGTAGCTGTCGGGAATGTCGAGCAGCCCCGCGAGCATGATCAGCGTCGTGATGCCGAGGCCGAGCCAGATCGCCGGCACCGCGATGGCCGGTAGGGCGGTGCCCGGGTTGTTGAGCCAGGCGACCGGCCCGGCATTCAGGAGCGACAGGAACCAGTTGATGACGCCCTGGTCTTGGTACATGAAGAGGAACAGCACGGATGCCACGACCGTCGAGATCACTGCGGGTACGTAGACCGTGACCTTCATGAAGCTGGCCATGCGCTTGCTGAGCACTTTGATGAAGCTCGC
This sequence comes from uncultured Actinomycetes bacterium, assembly GCA_903920435.1. GTDB lineage: Bacteria > Actinomycetota > Actinomycetes > Actinomycetales > Microbacteriaceae > Rhodoglobus. The sequence continues at coordinate 14,983 of CAIXMB010000080.1, read as the reverse complement.
GAGCAGGAGCGAGATGACCATTCCGGCGGGCACGACCATCGCCGCGAACTCGATGCCGACGACGAGCGAGTTCCAGAACTTCGGGTCTTGCAGGACGAACATGTAGTACTGCAGGCCGACGAACTCGGAGCCCTTGTAGAAGCTGATCTTGAAGAAGCTCAGGTACACCGCGTAGATCAGCGGCCAGATCACGAAGATCGACAGCAGGATGACCATCGGGGCGATCATCAGGTACGCGGTGCGGTTGCTCCGCAGGTGCTTGGCCACGCGAGGGGACTGTGCCCTACGCCGTCTCAGCCCCGGACTGACGCCGGCCACTTGGCCGGTGATGGTCTCGGTGGGCGTGATTGCAGACACGTTGTGTTCCCTCGGTTGAGGCGGTGTCCCGGGCGCGGGGCCCGGGACACCGCCGGTGTCGAACTGGCTACTTCTTGGGCGCAGTGCCGGCGAGGCCCTGCTTGGTGATCACGTCGTTGATCGCGGCATCCGCTGTCGCGAGCGACCCTTCGACCGTATCCGTGCCCTTCATCGCCGACTCGATCGCCGTGCCGAAGGCGAGCGCGACATCCCAGGGGTAGCCGGGCTCCTGCTTGCCGTAGGCGACGACCTTCTCAGAGATCGTCTGCATGAAGGGGTCGGCGCTCGCGTCGGGGTCGGAGGCGAGTGCCTCATCGACCGACGTGCGCACCGTGTACTTCGAGTACCCGGCGGCCTTGAAGAAGTCGGCCATGATGGCCGGGTCTCCCGCGAGCAGGTACTGGATGAAGTCGGCGGCCGCCTGGGGGTTCTTCGACTTGGAGTCGAGGGTGAGCGTCCACCCGCCGAGGGTCGCCGTGGGCTTGGTCTGGTCACCGTCGATGGACGGGAACGGAGCGACCATGGTCTTGGCGAGCATGTCGGGGTAGTCGTTCTTCAACTGGCCGATGACCCACGAGCCGCCCGCCATCATCGCGACCTCGCCGGCGCCGTAGGGCGAGCCGTCCGCGTAGCCGACCTTCGGCTGCTGCGGGATGAGGTTGCCCTGGTAGAGCGTCTTGTAGAAGTCGAGCAGCTTGTCGAAGCACGGGTCGGTGGCGTCTGCCTTCGACCAGTCGTCGTTGATCGGCAGGTGGCCGCAGGCGTTGTACTGCAGGCCCCAGCTCGACCAGCCGAGGTCGGGCGCGGTGGACGCGATGGTCATGCCCTTCACGTCGCCGCTCGTGAGCTTCGTCGACCAGTCGATGAGGTCGGCCCAGCTGGTGGGCGGCGAGTTCGGGTCGAGCCCGGCCGCGGTCACGAGATCGGTGTTGTAGTACAGCACCGTCGAGGGCTCGACGAGCATCGGGTAGGCGTAGTGCTTGCCGTCGATGGTCACGAAGCTCGACACGTTCTCCTTGATGTCGGAGAACGACTCGGCCGGCATGTAGTCGTCGAGCGCGGCGAACTGGCCGTTGACGACGCCCGCGGCGATGTTGCCGTAGTTGGTCGTCGCGATGTCGGGCTGCTTGCCCGCGGCCTGCGCGGCCTGGAGCTTCTGGGCCCAGGTGTCTGCGGGGATGACCTGGTAGTCGACGTGCACCTTGTCCTGCGACTTGTTGAAGGCGTCGACGTACTTCTTGAACCAGACGCCCTGGTAGTCCTCGAACTTCTGCTGCCAGAACGTGACTGTGGTGGTGCCGCTCGCGGTATCGCCGCCGCCGCCCGTGGAACAGCCGGTGAGTACCAGGGCGGTGCTCACGACGGCGGCAGCGAATGCCGCTGCCCTGTTGCGCCTCTTGTGCATGTGCTTCCTCTCGTGATCCGGCTCGTCCTCGAGCCGAGTATGTGCGCCGATCAGTCCTTCGACAGCTCGGCCTTGTACCAGAACACGTTGTACGGATCCCAGATCGACAGTCCGAAGTAGATCGTCCTGCCTCCGTCCGTCGTGTAGTTCGGTGCCATGAATGGTGCGTACGGCCCCGGAACGTCGGTGGCCCCCACGAGTGTGATCGGGTCGCCCCACGGACCCCAGGGGTTGATGCCCTCACGGATGACCGCGCCATCGCCCTCGCGCAGGTAGGTCATGATCCAGCGCCCGAGGTAGTCGTTCCACACCACGGAGAGCTCGCCCACGGTGTCATCGAGCACGAGGGCCGCGTCATCCGGCGATGACGACCACTGCGGCTGCCCGGCCGCGTCGGTCTGGGTGAAGTACTGCCACGCCGCGGGGTCCTCGACCTGCGAGGCCTCGACCTTCGCGAGCGCGACGCCCGAGAAGCGGCCGTGGGTGATGCCCCAGAAGTACAGCCAGTCGACGCCGCCCTCGGTGACGTGGAAGGGGCTCACCTGCACGAAGTTGCTCTCGCCGCCCCAGCGGGGTTCGTCGAGCACCGTCCAGGTCTGGCCCGAGTCGGTCGACTTCGCGAGCCCCGCGTCGTTGACCTCCCACTCGCCGGGCACGCCCCAGTGCCGCACCGACATCCAGTGCAGGTACATGGCGCCGTTCGCGGCGAACCCGTGCGTCGGGATGACCGTCATCTCGTCGTTGTCGATCTTCTTCGACGGCAGGAGCTCGGTTGCGAGGCCGATGTCGTCGACGACCATGCCGTCGAGCGTGATGCCGTCGCTGGGATCGGTGTCCGTCGTGTAGCCGAGGGTGCTCGACCGCCAGAACGATCCGCCGCCGCCGATCTGGTCGGCGTCGCGCTCGCCGAACGTGTCGCCGAACACGAACCACGTCTTGCCCTCGTACTGGAACATCGAGCCGAGGTCGGTGCCGTACACCGCGTACTGGTCCGTCTTGCTGGCGGAGTCGGCACCCGTCACCTGGCCGAGCTGCTCGACACCGGTGACGCCGGTCAGGAGGAAGGGGGAGTCTGCGGGATTGGTCACGACTGCACTCGAGGATGCACACCCGGCAAGGGCGGTCACGATCAGCAGCAGTGCCGCCGCAGTCGCTCGCACCCGGGTCGCACGCATCCCTGGCTCCCTCCTCATCGAAGAACTCGTGACACCAGTAGACATCAAGAAATCGATTCCGTCAAGGCGGCCATGAGAGGCCCTGAAATTGACCTGAAACTTCAATGAATCATTGACAGAAACCGATTACAAGAAACAGTCATTTCAGTGGCCCGAACCGCGCACGACGAACCGTCGACCACCGTGGGGCCGCGCGCATCGGCTCAGTTCGAGACGAGTCCCTTGCGCAGGATGAGGTTGCCGAACGGCCGCGTCTCACCCGTGCGCACCGCCAAGAACGCCGCGTCAGCACGGGCGTAGAACTCGGCCCGCTCGAGCTGGTCGGCACCGCTCGCTCCGACCCCCGCGGCCTCGAGCATCTCGTGCTGGAGGGCGGTCAGCCCGTCGGGAGTCCGCATGAGATCGACCGCGACGCCCGAGTCGAGCGGCAGGACCGTGCGGATCGCGGCGATCAGATCGGGGGCGGAGACCGCCGGCAGCACGAGCGAGTGCTGCCCGTTGCGCCGAGCGGGGAAGTGCGCGTCGGTGACGACCACCGCGTCGGAGTGCCCCATCTGGTCGAGCCGCCAGAGGAGTTCTCCCGTGAGGAGCGGATGCACGCCGGTCAACATGCGGGAAATCTATCAGCCGCGCGTGAGCACGGCCGGGAGCGCTGGTGGGGTCCAGCGCTCCCGGTCCTCCGTCGCCGGATCCGTTACTCGTACAGGTGCTGGTGCGAGTCGTCGAACTCGATGAGGTCCGCCATGCATCCGACGAGTCCGAGGTGCACGCCCACGAGCTGCGAGGGGAGGTCGAGCTCCGGGCCCGGAGGGGGCGTCGGCGCGAGCAGGCTGATCCCCAGGCCCGCGATGGTGCTCGCGGTCACCGAGTCGACGTACACGACCGCGTTGCCGGTGAGCCGCATCTGGGTCGAGGTCGACACGAGCGACGGGCTCGTCGAATTGCGCACGTCGAGCACGAAGTCGTCTATCACGAACTGGTCGGCCTCGATCTTGAACACCTGCGCGCGCGAGCCATCCGCGAGCGGCACGGTGACGAGCGAGATCGCTTTGAGCCCGTTGATCGTGAGCGATGACCCGCCCAACTGCGCGGCCGGCAGCGTCATCACTGGCGCGTTCGGGTCGGGGGCCGCCACGAGCAGAGGCGCGCCGAGCCCCGAGTTGGTCTCGTCGCCGAGCCCCACGAGGCCGCCGATCGTGTCGCCGACGTCAGTGAGCGGTGTCGACGGGTCGTCCGGGCTGCACGTCATGAGGATCGGTATGCACAGCTGCTCCGCAGCCTGCGCGCCCGTGGCACCCACAGCGCTCAGACCCAGCGAGAGCACCGCGACCGACGCGACGACCCCCTTGGACCTCTTCTTCTTGGCTGTGCCGGACGTTACGACCGGCTCAGCGCTAAAGGGAGGGCGTCGGTCTCCGCGGTCTGCACTGGCTTCGGCATCCACGCGACGATGAGGATTCCGCCCACCGCGCCGAGGAGCATGCCCACGAAGAATCCACCCAGGTTCACGCCGACGATCGAGTAGACCGCCAGCACGAGCGTGAGCACCCCGTAGAAGATGCGGTGAGCCGGCATGAGCACGGCGAGCACGCCGAGGAGCACCATGCCGACCGGAATCACGGTCGCCTGGAACCCCTCGATGCCGAGCTGCACATGGATGTTGCCGATGTCGAGCTGCCCCGAGAAGAACATCTCGATGCCGGCGAGCACGGCGAGCACGCCGCCCACGAACGGGCGCTGGCGCGCCCAGGCGCCGAAGCCCGATTCATGGATTCCCGCCGAGAGCTGCCGGGCCATGGCCCGGGCCTTCGTGAGGGCGCCCATCAGAAGCACGTCTCAGTGCCGTCGGTGAGCTTGACGTGCATGCCGGTGAGCGTGAAGACCGAGGCCTGCGTGCTCCACGCGGTCTGCTGCAGCCCGCTGATCGAGATCGTGTCCGAGTCCTGCGCGAACGTGCCGGCCTCGCCCTTCGCCGCGGTGTTCACGGTGGAGGCGTCGACACCGATGCGGATGTTGCCGAACGTCGAGTCGCCCTTGAGGTCGGTCATCCCGATCTGCAGGTCGCTCGCGCTGGCGGGGTTGCCTCCGCCGCCCGCGGTGATCATGAGCCCGACGGTTCCCATCGGGGTCTCGGTGACCACCGACTGGCACAGGTCGCTGAGGTTCGCCGACGCGATGTTGGCGATCGCCACCTGGTGCGGGTTGCCCGCGGTGTCGTTGGCGACGCCGGCGTACTGCGAGAAGCCGGTGCCCTCGAGCTGGGAGGCGCTGATCTGGAATTGGCTGCCGGAGATCGCGAACGAGACCGGGACAGCGCCTTGGGCCACGCCGCCGAGCAGCGCCGTGGAGACCAGCGCGACGGGCACGGCCGCGATGACGATGCGACCTGCGTGACTGCCAGTGAATTTCTTGAAACTCGGCATCTTGATCCTCCTTGATCGGGCGGGTACGACCGTTATTGACAACGGTCCCAATAAGGGAGACTGCGTTCCCCTGCGGTTATGACGCCGTTTGGAGAACTTTTTTCCGCGTGCTTAGGTGGGGGCATGGCGGGCATGCGGCGCACGAGGTTGAGCCCCGATGAGCGCAGGGCGCAGCTCATCGCGCTCGGCGTGGGCGCACTGGCATCCGGCCCGCTGGAAGACCTCACCATCGACAGCCTCGCCGCCGCTGCAGGGGTGTCGCGCGGGCTCGTGATCCACTACTTCGACACGAAGGACGGGCTGCACCGCGCGGTCGTCCGCACGGCCTGCGACGCCATGCTGCACGCCACCCGGCCCGACGAGCAGCTCGAGCCGCTCGACCGGCTGCACGACACGCTCACGCGGCTCGTGCGGTTCGTGCGCGACCACCGGCTGACGTTCCACTCGCTCGTGCGCGGTGCTGCCAGCGGCGACCCGGAGGTGCGCGAGCTCGTGGACGAGACCCGCGCGGTGCAGACCGGATGGCTCGTGCACGCCTTCCTCGAACTGGGCACCCCCGACTCCGAGACGCTGCGCATCGCCCTGCGCTCATGGGTGTCGTTCGCCGAGCAGACCCTCGTCGACGGAGCGCTGCGCGACGAGCTCACGCCCGACGAGATCGTGCTCTTCCTCGACCGCACCGCGAAGGCCGTCGTCGCAGCGGTGTGAGCGCTGCGCACGCAACTATGCTCGGCTCATGACCTCGACGGAAGCGGCACGCTACCTCGGCGAGCCGCTCCTCACCTCGCCGGGCCAGCCCCTGCGGGTCGCCGTGTCCTCCCGCATCTCTCAGGGCATACGCTCCGGAACCCTGCTCGCGGGCGAGCTCCTCCCGCGGGAGACCGAGCTCGGCGTGGCCCTCGGGGTGAGCCGCACCGTCGTGCGCGAGGCGCTCATGCTCCTCGAGGAGGACGGGCTCATCGTGACCAAGCGCGGCATCGGCCGGTTCGTCTCCGATGCCCTGCCCCACGAGGGCGCCGACGGGTTCCAGCCGCTCGAATCACTGCTCGCCGAGCCCGGCGTCGAACTCACCGTCGAGCTTCTCGAGTTCACGCTCCAGGAGACCACGGACTTCGTCTCCGACTACCTCGGCACGGGCGTGGGCGGCACGTTCTGGTTCCGCGAGTGCATCGTCTCCCGCGCCGGCCAGCCCGTCGCGCTCGTGCAGGAGTACGTGCCCGATGCCGCCAGGCTCAGCGCCCTCGACCCCGCCATCGGGTCGGGACTCACGGATGCCGCGAGCCAGCCCGCCACGCTGCTGAAAGCCCTGGCCACTCTCGGGGGCGCACCGTTCACGGCGGGGGTCGCCCGCATCGCCGCCACGGTCGCGGGAAAGACGCGCGCCGCCCACCTGGGCATCAAGGCGAGCGACCCCCTCCTCGTGCTCACCCAGTCGGGCGAGCTGGGCGGCGTTCCCGCCTACGTGTCGAAGTGCGCGCTGCCGCCCGCCTTCGGGCACCTCGCGGTCACCCTCGGGAAGTCCTAGACCGCCACCACGCGACGAGGGCGAGCGCCACCAGTGCCACGGCGAGCGCGATCGTCACGGCGTAGCCCGCCCCCGCCCCACGGGCCTGCACGAGTGCACCGCACCCTGCGAGCGCGAGCGCCTGACCCACCACGAGGGTGCTCTGCAGCGTGGTGAGCACCGTGGTCGTGCGCCCGTGCGGAGCAGCCCGCTCCCCCAGGCTGAAGAGCGAGACGAGCACCGCACCGACACCGGTACCGCAGAGGAACAGCCCGAGCACCGCACCCGGGATGCTCGCCGCCGTCGTGAGCACGACGGAGCCCAGCACCGCGATCGCGCCGAGCACCGCCCAGCGGGCGTTGAGCGTGAACCGCTCGGGCAGCGCGGCGACCCCCACGGCAACGAGGATCGCGCCCGCGCTCATCGCGCCGTAGACGATGCCCGACTGGCCGCCGAGCCCGCGGGCCTCCATGAATCCGGTCAGAGCGGTCAGGATGGAGCCGAAGATGCCCCCGACGAGCAGCATGGCCGCCGCCAGCATGAGCACCGGGCCCGTGATGGCGCGGCCGGCGGGCGGGCGGGCATCCGGGTGGGTGGCGGCCCTGCCCGTGGGGTGCAGGGCGAACGCGATGACCACGGTCGCCGAGAGCACGGCGCCGAGCACGAGGGGCGCCCACGGGGCGATGAGCGCGGTGAGGACGCCCACGACCACCGGACCCAGCACGAACGATGCCTCGTCGACCACCGACTCGTAGCTCATGACGAGAGCCGTCGCGCGGGAGCGCAGCTCGGGCGAACCGGCCCGGAGAGCGAGGGCGGCGAGGCGCGAGCGGGAGAACGGCGAGACCTGCGGGGTCGCGCCGCCCAACAGGAAGGCCAGCACGCACACCACGGCAAGGTGCGCCGAGGCCGCGAGAACGGCGAGGAGGCCGGCCGCTGCCAGGATGCTCACGGCACTCGCGCCGATGAGCACGGCGCGCTGGCTCGAGCGGTCGGCGATCGTGCCGGCCAACGGGCCGCACACCGCCGTGCCGACGCCGGTGAAGGCCGCGGCGAGGCCCGCCTCGGCGACCGAGCCCCGCGTGGTCGTGACGAGCGTGAGCACTCCCACGATCATCATGGCGAAGGGCAGCCTGCCCAGGAACGCGAGGGGGAAGTAGGCCCACCCGGTGCTGCGTGCGAACGCCCGGACGTCGGGGCGCAGGGGAGATCGGGCCGACATCAGTCCGACCTCCCCTGTGACCGGGTCAGTTCTTCGGCGACGACGGCGAATCGACGACGAAGGCCCCTGAGATGATGTCGGCCTTCAGCTGGTCGACCTCGGCGAGCAGGGCGGGGTCGAGCTTCGACTCCCACTCGTGGGTGGGTGCGATGCCGACGCCGTCGTTCTCGAGGGTACCGATGTAGGCCGTGTTGTCGAACTCGCCCTTGCCTGCCGCGAGGGTGACCTCCTTGGCCGCCGTGGTGAGGTTCTTGAGCACTGAGGTCAGGTAGTACTCCTTGTACTCCGGCGAGCTCACGAACGCATCCGAGTTGACGCCGATGATGGCACCCTGGCTGTCACGATCCTTCATGGCCTCGATCGACGCCTTGAAGAGGGTGCCTGCCACGGGCATGATGACGTCGACGCCCTGGTCGAGCAGGCCCGAGGTGATGGTCTTCGCCTGGTTCTGGTCGTCGAAGCTTCCGACGAAGAGGCCGTTCTGCGCGGCCTTGTCCCAACCCACGACCTTCACGGATGCCCCGTGCACCTCGTTGTAGTGCGCAACGCCGTCCACGAAGCCGTCCATGAACACGGTGACCGAGGGGAACGGCATTCCGCCGTACGTGCCCACGACACCGGTCTTGGTCGCGCCTGCCGCGAGGTAGCCCGCGAGGACGGCGGCCTGGGCGGTGTCGAAGAGTACCGGCTTGACGTTGTCGAGCACGAGCGGGCTGAAGTCGTCGTTCGTCACCGCGCTGTCGATGAGGGCGAAGTTCACGTCGGTGTCGACCTTCGCCGCGTCGCGCGTCGCTGTCGCGAGCGCGAAGCCGACCGTCACCACGAGGTTGCAGCCCTCGGCGACGAGCGCCTCGATGTTGCCGGAGTACTGGTCTTCCGACGCGGACTCCGACGCCTTGGTCTCGACCCCGAGCGTCTCCGCAGCTGCTTTCACGCCGTCGTAGGTGAGCTCGTTGAAGTCGTTGTCGTCGAACCCCGTGAGGTCGGAGACCGCGCACGGCACGAAGTCGCTCGCGCCGCTCTCGGATGTCGCCGCCGGATCTGGTGCCGCCGCACAGCCGCTCAGGAGGAGGGCGGCGAGCGCGCCCATCGCCGTCAGCGAGGTGACCTTGGTGCTTGATTGCATTGCTGTCTCCGTTATCTCTTGGGTGCTGGGGTGGTGCTAGGTGAGCCGCGCCGCCAACTCGCGGCGCACCGCGGGTTCGAGGAACGCGGCCTCGACGCTCACGCTGTCGAGGGCTGCGAGGTCTGCAGGGCCGAAGCCGAGTACGCGGGCGAGCAGGTCGCGCTCCTCGCGCATGCCCGAGCCGGTCTGCAGGGGGTTGTCGTCGCCGAGCACGAGCTTCACGCCCGCGTCGCGGAAGCGCGGTGCCGGGTGTTGCGCGACGTCGGCGATGGCGCCCGTGTACCAGTTGGAGGTCGGGCAGATCTCGACGACGATGCCGGAGTCGGCCGCCCAGCGGAGGGTGTCCGGGTCGTCGACGATGTGGGCGCCGTGGCCGATCCGCGTTGCTCCGAGCATCTCCACGGCCTCGCGCGCTGCGGGACCGGGTGCCGCTTCGGCGGCGTGGCACGTGATGCCGAGGCCGGCCGCGCGGGCGAGCGCGAAGGCATCCGTGTGCGGTCGCAGGTCGGGGTAGAGCAGCTCGTCGCCCGCGAGGTCGAACCCCACGACACCGTTGCCCGCGGCTCTCGCCGCGGCGCGCGCCACCGCGAGGTTGGTCTCCCGGTCGTGGTGGCGCAGGGCCGCCACGACGGCACCGCTCGGCATCCCCGTGGCCGCCGAGCCCTCGCGCATTCCCTCGGTGACCGCGGCGACGACGTCGTCGATGCCCGCCTCGTCTGATGCGTGCGTCGCCGGGCCGAAGCGCAGTTCGAGGTAGTCGAGCCCCGCCGCGGCGCCGTCCTCCACCGCTTCCCGTGCGATGCGCCGGGCCGCGTCGGTCGAGCCGAAGAACGGGTAGGTGACCGCGACCTTGGCGAGGTAGACCGTCAGGTCGGCCGGTCCGTCGAGCCTGATCGCCCGCTCCCAGCCCCCCGCGGGCGGCGCGATGCCGAGACCGGCGGCGAGCTCCGCGGCGGTCTGCGGGCGCACTCGGCCCTCGAGGTGGCTGTGCAGGTCGATGAGCATCAGAGTTCCAGTCGCACCGCGACCTCGAGGGCGGCCTCGATGCTGCGCATCCAGCCGTCCTTGAGCGCCTTCTCCACACCGGAGTAGAGGCTCGTGCCGTCGAACAGGTTGCTCGAGGTCGAGCAGATCATGCCCGAGCGCACCCCGCGCAGCCGGGCGACGACGTAGAGCGCGGCGCTCTCCATCTCGACGTTGAGCACACCGAGGCGGTTGAGCTCCGCGATCCACTCGGGGGTCTCGGCGTAGAAGGCATCGTCGCTCGCGTTGATGCCGGAGTGCACGGATGTCTCGGTGCCCGCAGTGAGCTCGCGCGCGACCTTGCCCAGCTCGAGGGCGATCTCGAGGTCGGGCACGGCCGGGAACCCGTGGTGCGCGTACGCCGCGGTGGTCCCGTCGTTGCGCAGCGCGCCCTCGCTCACGAGGAGGTCGCCGGGCTTGACCCCGGGCTGCAGTCCCGCGGAGGAACCGACCCGGATGAACGACGTGACCCCCACCCGGATGAGCTCTTCGACGGCGATGGCCGTGGAGGGGCAGCCCATGCCCGTGGACGTGGCGGTGATCATCCGGCCCTTGTACATGCCCGTCATCGTCATGTGCTCGCGCTTGTGGGCGACGGTCCTGACGTCGGTGAGGAACTCGGCCACGAGGGGGACGCGGAACGGGTCGCCGGGCAGGAGCGCGACCGTGGAGACCTCTCCGGGCGCGATGCCGATGTGGTACTGGCGCTCGCCGACGCCCGCGGAGCTCTTGTCAACAGCCTGGTTCATAGGGTCTCCGCAACTCTGGGGGAACTTCTCGGTACGATGTTATACCTCGTCCGTGAAGTTGCCTACCAGCAGCAGGAGAGTGACTACACCTCGCCCTTGTTGCGGCGGCGCATCGATCGAGGGGCGCGCCCGCCCAGGAACGAGCGGCTCGACGTGACGTCGAATCCGTTCTGCAGGGCCTCGCGCCCGATGAGCATGCGGAAGCCCATCTGATCGCGGTTGCTGAGGGTGACCTCGACCTCGACCTCGCGGTGCACCAGGACCACGCGCATCCGTACGACGAAGCGCTCCTCGACGTGGCCGGACGAGCTGCGCACGCGCCGGCGGTCGTGCAGTGGGCACTCGACCGTCACCTCGTCGTCGGTGCTGAGCTGCCAGGGGCGCACCCGGAACCGCACCCAGTCGACCCCGTCGCGCTCGAACACCTCGGTGTCGTGCGCGTGGATCGACGAGGTCTGGGCGCCCGTGTCGAGCTTGGCCTTGATCCACGGAACGCCGATCTCGGGCAGCTGCACCCACTCGCGCCACCCGGCGAGGGTGCTTGAATGGGAGGGCTCGTTCACTGCTCCATTTTGTCAGGGCCACCACCATGAAACTCGCCATACTGTCGCGCGCGCCTCGCGCGTATTCCACCCAGCGTCTGCGCGCTGCTGCCGAGCAGCGCGGGCACGACGTGCGGGTGCTCAATACGCTGCGCTTCGCGATCGACCTCTCCCAGGAAGATCCGCAGCTGCAGTACCGCGGCAAGCCCCTGAGCGACTACGACGCGATCATCCCCCGCATCGGCGCCTCGATCACCTACTTCGGCACTGCCGTGGTGCGCCAGTTCGAGCAGATGGACGTCTACACGCCCAACACCGCCAACGGCATCGCTAACGCCCGCGACAAACTCCGGGCCACCCAGATCCTCTCCCGCCACAACATCGCCATGCCCGCGACGGCCTTCGTGCGCAACCGTGCCGATGTGCGGCCCGCGATCGAGCGCGTCGGCGGCGCGCCCGTGGTCATCAAGCTGCTCGAGGGCACGCAGGGCATCGGTGTGATCCTGGCGCCCGAGGTGAAGGTCGCCGAGGCGATCATCGAGACGCTCCAGTCCACGAACCAGAACGTGCTCATCCAGCACTTCGTGCGCGAGAGTCGCGGCCGTGACATCCGTGCGCTCGTCGTGGGCGACCGCGTCGTGGCCGCCATGCGGCGGACCGCCGTCGGTGACGAGTTCCGCTCCAACGTGCACCGCGGCGGGTCCGTCGAGCCCGTGGCGATCACCCCCGAGTACGAGCAGGCGGCGGTGCGCTCCGCGCAGATCATGGGGCTCAAGGTCGCCGGCGTCGACATGCTCGAAGGGGCCGACGGCCCGCTCGTGATGGAGGTCAACTCCTCCCCCGGTCTCGAGGGAATCGAGCGCGCGACGAACCTCGACGTCGCCGGCGCGATCATCGACCACATCGCCGACCGCGTCGCCTTCCCCGACATCGACGTGCGCCAGCGCCTGAGCGTCTCGAGCGGGTACGGCGTCGCTGAGATCGTCGTCTATGCGAACGCCGACCTGGTCGGCACCCCGCTCGGCGACACCGGACTGCGGGAGCGCGACATCACCGTGCTCACCCTGCATCGCGGCACGACCGTGATTCCGAACCCCAAGCGCGGGACGATCCTCGAGGCCGGCGACCGGCTGCTCTGCTTCGGCAAGCTCGAGGAGATGCGGGGCATGGTCCCAGAGCGCCGCACCCGGCGGCGCAAGGTGCGCAAGCTGCCGAAGGAAGCGCTGCCGCCCGAGAGCGACTAGCGCGAGATGACGGTGCCGGTGAGGCTCGCGAGCTTCTTCACCACGACCGGATGAAGCGCGAACCACGTCGCCGCCATGACGACGAGTGACGCCGCGAACAGGATGACGCCGAGCCACGAGCCGTCGTCACGAGCCGCGTACATGTGGTTGAGATTGCGCTGAGCGCCCGTCGCGAGCACGAGGAAGACGTGCACGGCGATGAACGCGATGAAGAAGAGCATGAGCCAGAAGTGCAGCGTACGCGCGGCCGAGAGCGGGAAGGCCTTGTCGAGCGAACGGAAGCGCGCAGCGAACCCGGGCATGAGCCGGATGCCCGTGACGATGGCGAGGGGCGCTGCGACGAAGATCACCACGAAGTACGACAGCAGCTGCAGCGCGTTGTAGTTCACCCACCCGTTCTCCACCGGCCAGTCGAGTGAGACGTACTGCAGCCCCGCGGAGACGGCGTTGGGCACGATGTCCCAGCTCGTCGGCACCACGCGCATCCACTGCCCGGTCGCGAAGAGCAGCACGAAGTAGGTGAGCCCGTTCACGATCCAGAGGGTGTCGAACGCGACGTGCAGCCACACGGTGATACCGACCCGCACGGGCTCGCCCTTCGTGCGGATGAGGCCCGTGTTGTTGCGCTTCCAGAAGGTCGACGGCCGACCACCGGTTCGAAGCTGCAAGCCCGACCGGATGATGAACAGCAGGAAGAACGCATTGAGTCCGTGCTGCCACGCGAGCCACACCGGGATGCCCGCCGGAGTGTCTGCGGGCAACTCCGACTGGCCCGGGAAGTCGAGGATGAACTGCTGCACATCCGCCTGGCCGCGCAGCCATTGGGCGACGAGAACGACGACCACCGCGAGCACGGCGACCACGGGTGCGATCCACAGGAAATGCCGCCACCGGCTGCGCTGCCGGGCGGGTGGAGTTGACACACTCACACCGTACCGGTTGCCGACGGCTCCCTTTCCTGCTCTTCATTCGTGAGTTGTGGTGGATTCGTGCCGCCCCGGAAACCACAACTGACGAATCAATGGACGAGAGGGTCGGTCTACGATCGAGTCAACGAACAGGGGAGGCACTCATGGCTGGATTCGATCTCGGTGACCTCGGCGGCATCGTCGACGGACTCAAGAACGGCAAGGGCCTCGACGTGAAGCAGCTCGAGCCGATCTGGGACCAGGTGCGCCCCACGCTCGCGGGCCTGCCGACCAACGACATCATCGACAACATCGCGAAGTGGGCTGCAGACCTCGACCTGCCGCTGCTGAAGAACATCCCGGATGCCACGATCAAGCAGATCGCGGACGGCGCGAAGGTACCGCTGAGCAAGCTGCTGAAGAACTAGGCGCGGGCCGCCTCCACCACGCGCCCGCGCGCCGACGCCGGGAACCGCTCGAGCATCGCCCGCACCTCGGCGGCATCGACGTTGGCGCCGAACAGCTCGGCGCCGGGCTCGAGGCGCACGCCCTCGGCGAGCGGTCCGGCGAGCACGGGGTCGAAGCCGAGCGCGTCGACCAGGGCCGCGACGGCTGACACATCGCCGTCGCCCGCGATCGCGAGCGCCTTGCGGCCGGGAGCACCTGCGGGCTTCGCCTCGGCCTCGAGGTCGTGGTAGCCCATGTGGTTGAACGCCTTCACGACGTGCGACTCGGGCAGGTAGTTCTGCACGAGCTCGCTCGACGACGACCTGGGGTCGTTGAGGTCGTCGCGGATGCCGTCGATCTCCCACCAGTAGTTCATGGCGTCGATCACGAGCTTGCCGCGCAACGGCCCGACGGGGATGGAGCGGTACTTGCCGAGCGGCAGCGCGAGGATGACGATGTCCGCCTGCTCGGCCACCACCTCCTTGGTGGTCGCGACCGCGCCGGGGCTCAGCACCTCGACGATCAGCGCGATGCGCGCCGGGTCGCCCGAACCCGCGATGAGCACGCGGTAGCCGGATGCCACGGCGAGCCGTGCGAGCACGGTGCCGACCTTGCCGGCCCCGAGAATCCCGATGGTCTGGTTAGGCATCGACGGGTTCCTTCGCCAGGAGCTCCTGCACGCGCGGAGCCACCTCGGTGCCGAGGAGCTCGATCGAGCGTGCCCGCGCCTCGCGCGGCAGATTCATGATGTCGTACTTGAGGTCGAAGCGGCCGAGCTTGAGCGTGCGCGCGTTGCTCGCGATCTTCTGCGCGACCGTCTCGGGCGAGCCGACGAACAGGGCACCGCCCTCGACCTCG
>CAIXMB010000079.1 GCA_903920435.1 uncultured Actinomycetes bacterium | reverse complement strand
CCGTCGTACGACCGCGACGAGCGTCCGGCCCGTCCCGCGTACAACCGCGACGACCGCGCTCCCCGCACCGAGCGCCCCGCCTACAACAACGACCGCCCGGCCCGCTCGTACGACCGACCGGAGCGCACCGAGCGCCCTGCGTACAACCGCGAGGACCGCCCGGCCCGTCCGTCGTACAACCGCGACGACCGTCCGGCCCGCCCGTCGTTCGACCGCGCCGAGCGCCCTGCGTACAACCGTGAGGACCGCCCCGCTCGTCCCGCGTACAACCGGGAGGACCGTCCGGCTCGCTCCTACGAGCGTCCCGAGCGCGCCCCCCGTTCGTACGACCGCGACGAGCGCCCCGCCAAGCGCGAGAGCGACTTCTACACCCGTGCCACTACCTCGGGCCCGGTCGAGGATGTCGTCCTCGAGCGCCTCGAGGCGGCGGTCATCACCGCGAGCGACGTCGAGGGCGTGACGTTCGGCGACCTCGGTCTCGGCAACAACATCGTGCGCCAGCTCGCGTCGATGGGTGCCGAGGCTCCCTTCGCGATCCAGGCTGCGACCATCCCCGACGTGCTCGCTGGGAAGGACGTGCTCGGCCGCGGCAAGACCGGCTCGGGCAAGACCATCGCCTTCGGTGCGCCGCTCGTCGAGCGCCTCATGGAGAACAACGGAGGCAAGGACCGCCAGATGGGCCGCAAGCCCCGCGCGCTCATCCTCGCCCCCACGCGCGAGCTCGCGCAGCAGATCGACCGCACCGTGCAGCCCATCGCACGCAGCGTCGGCCTGTTCACGACGACCATCGTCGGTGGCGTTCCCCAGTACAAGCAGGTCTCCGCTCTGCAGCGCGGCGTCGACATCGTCATTGCAACCCCGGGCCGCGTCGAGGATCTCGTGGAGCAGGGTCGTCTCGACCTCTCCAACGTCTTCGTGACCGTGCTCGACGAGGCCGACCACATGTGCGACCTCGGCTTCCTCGAGCCCGTGCAGCGCATCCTGCACGAGACGAAGGAGGGCGGCCAGAAGCTGCTCTTCTCCGCGACGCTCGACAAGGGTGTCGCCACCCTCGTCAACGAGTTCCTCGTGGAGCCGGCCGTGCACGAGGTCGCCGGTGAGGACCAGGCGTCGTCGACCATCGACCACCGCGTGCTCCTCATCGAGCAGCGCGACAAGCGCGCCATCATCGAGCAGCTCGCTGCCGGCGACGGCAAGACCCTCATCTTCACCCGCACGCGCGCGTTCGCCGAGGAGATGAGCGACTACCTGGAGGATGCCGGAATCCCCGCCACGAGCCTGCACGGCGACCTCAACCAGTCGCGCCGCACGCGCAACCTGCAGCTGCTCACGAGCGGCCGGGTCAACGTGCTCGTTGCCACGGACGTCGCGGCACGCGGCATCCACGTCGACGACATCTCGCTCGTCATCCAGGCCGACGCCCCCGAGGAGTACAAGACCTACCTGCACCGCTCGGGCCGCACGGGCCGTGCCGGCAAGCAGGGCACGGTCGTGACGCTCATCAACCGCAACCGCCGTCGCAAGATGGACGAGCTGCTGGGCCGCGCCGAGATCGACGCCAAGTCCGACTACGCAGCGCCCGGCGACGCACTTCTCGCCGAGCTCGCCGCGCTGTAGTTCTCCGCTCGACCACCGAAGGCGCCCATCCCTCACGGGGTGGGCGCCTTCGTCGTCGCGGGCGTCAACAACTCAGGCAGGACCGCCGTGTGAGGCGCTTCGGCGCGGCCGAGCGGGCAGAATTGCCTGAGTTATGAACACGAGGCGAGTAATCCAGACGGCGGCGCTCGCCGGGTACACCGCGTTCGTGCTCGTCGTGACCCTCACGCCACGGATGCCCGGCACGGGCCTCGTCGGAAGGCTCGTGAACGGCGTGCTCGACGCGCTGCACGCGCAAGGGCTGTTCCTCGCGGTCGACTACAACGTGGTCGAGTTCATCGCGAACATCGGAATGTTCGTGCCGCTCGGCGTGCTCGCCGCGCTCGTCGTGAGGTCGCGGTGGATCATCGTCGCGGGCACGGCGCTCTCCGGGTTCATCGAGCTGTACCAGGCGAACATCCTGCCCACCCGCGTGGGCGAGTGGCGCGACGTGCTGTCGAACTCGCTCGGGTTCCTGCTCGGTGTGGCAGTGGTGTGGATGGTCAGTCTCCGAAAGCGATTGATCCCGGACGACTAGGGAACGTAGTGTGGATGGCGACCCCCGAAGGGGGTACACCCGACGAACCCTGCTCTTCCACAAGGAGAACATCCGTCATGGCACGTCCCGCACCGTTCGCTGCATCCGTAGCCCTCCTCGCACTCGCCCTCTCGTCCCTCGGCCTCTCGTCGGCCTCCGCCGCCGACCCGGTGACCATCGACATCGTCTCGGTCAACGACTTCCACGGCCGGCTCGAGGCAGGGTCGCCGCCGTCGGCGACCGCTCCCACCTCCCCCGCGGGCGCGGCGGTACTGGCGGGCATGGTGAACTCCTACCGGGCTGCCAACCCCAACACGGCCTTCGTCGCGGCGGGCGACCTGATCGGGGCGTCGACGTTCACGTCGTTCATCCAGCAGGACCAGCCGACCATCGACGCGTTCAACGCCATGGGCCTCGACGCGAGCTCGTTCGGCAACCACGAGTTCGACCAGGGCCGCGAGGATGTCGACGGCCGCATCCTCCCCGCCGCGAACTGGGACTACCTTGCTGCGAACCTGTACGAGAAGGGCACGCAGACCCCGGCGTTCCAGGAGTACTCGCTGGAGCAGTACGGCGATGTGACGGTGGGCTTCGTGGGCGCCGTGACCAACGAGCTGCCGAGCCTCGTGAGCCCGGCGGGCATCGCGACTCTCGACGTGGGCGACGTCGTGCCCGCGGTCAACCGCGTCGCCGACCAGCTGAGCGACGGCGACGCGGCGAACGGTGAGGCGGATGTCGTCGTGCTCCTGGTGCACGAGGGCGCAGCGGCCCCGACCCTGGCGGCGGCCACCGACGACTCGCGCTTCGGCCAGATCGTCAACGGCGCCGACGCCAATGTCGACGCCATCATCTCGGGCCACACCCACCTGGCGTACGACTTCGACATCCCGATCGCGGGCACGGACCGCACCCGCCCGGTGTTCTCGTCGGGCCAGTACGGCGAGCGCTACGGCCATCTCGCGGTCTCGGTGGATCCCACGACCAAGCAGATCCTGAGCATCGGCGCCGAGATCAAAGACCTGTACGGCGCCTTCGCCCCCGACCCGGCAGTCGCCCAGATCGTCTCTGACGCCGCCGCCGTGGCGAAGGTCAAGGGCTCGGTCGCCGTCGGCACCATCACCGGCGACTTCAACCGCGCGGTTGCCTCCGGCGGCGGGGAGAACCGCGGTGGCGAGTCGACCGCCGGCAACTTCGTGGCCGACGTGCAGCTCTGGGCGACCGCCGACAAGGGTGCACAGATCGCGTTCATGAACCCGGGCGGCCTGCGCTCCGACCTCAAGCTCGCCGCGAGCCCGACGACTCCGGGCGACGGCCAGGGTGTCGTGACGTACCAGGAGGCGGCCGGGGTCCAGCCGTTCGCCAACACCCTCGTGACCACCCAGCTCACGGGCGCGCTCATCAAGCAGGCCCTCGAGCAGCAGTGGCAGCCCGCGGGCGCGAGCCGGCCCGTCCTGCACCTCGGTGTCTCGGCGGGGTTCGAGTACACCTACGACCCCACGAGGCCCGCGGGTGACCGCATCACCTCGATGACGCTGAACGGCGAGCCGGTCGGCGCCGACACGGTCTACACCGTCACGGTCAACTCGTTCCTCGCGGCGGGCGGCGACAACTTCCCCGCCTTCGCCCAGGGCGCCAACGCCGCCGACTCGGGCAAGGTCGACCTGCAGAGCATGGTCGACTACTTCGTGGCCAATCCGGTCGCGAGCCCCGACTACGTGCAGCGGGCGGTCGGCGTGACGGTCAGTGCCCCGGATGCCGACGGCTACAGTGCCGGCGAACAGGTGACCCTCGCGTTCTCGTCGCTGCTCATGAGCAACGACGGTCCGCGCACGGGCACCGTGGTGGTGACCGCCGACGGCGAGGAACTCGGCACCGCCGCGATCGACCCCGCCATCGTCGACACGACGGATGAGGTGGGGCGGGCATCCGTGACCATCACGATCCCGGCGTCGACGACCGGAGCGCTGGCGCTCACGGCGACCGTTCCGGAGACGGGGACGACCGTCGAGCTCGCGCTCGCGCTCTCGCTCAGCAACCTCGAGGCGCCGGTCATCACGGGGCAGGCCCTCGTGGGCCGCACCCTCCACGTCTCGAACGGCACGTGGTCGGTCGACGACCCGACCTTCACGTACGCGTGGCTGCGCAACGGCGCGGTCGTCGAGGGTGCGACGTCGAGCAGCTACCGCGTGACGACTGCCGACGTGGGGGCGACGATCTCCGCAGTGGTGACCGCGACGAAGGAGGGCTTCGGCTCGGCGTCGGCCACCGCACAGGGCGTCGACGTGGCCAAGGCCGCGACGGTGACCATCGGCTACCCCGACCGGTTCCTCGTGCGCGCCGGGCAGACCGTGAACTACACGGTCATCGTCGCTGCGGCGCGCGGCATCGTGCCGACCGGCACCGTGCAGGTCTTCGACGGCTCGAAGCTGCTCACGACCGTCACGCTCGGGGCGGACGGCCGCGCGACGGTCGCCCTACCCGCTCTCAGCAAGGGCGTGCACGTGCTGAAGCCGGTGTACTCGGGCAGCGCGCAGCTCGCCTCCTCGACAGGGCTGCGGGTGCCCCTGTTCGTGCGGTAGCCCATCGGGGGTCAGGGGCTGAACGTAGAGTAGGCCCGTGACCCCCGCGCTCGCCGTTCTCGAGAAGACGTTCGGCTACTCGTCGTTCCGGGGCCAGCAGGCAGACATCATCCAGACCGTCATCGACGGTGGGGATGCTCTGGTGCTCATGCCCACGGGTGGCGGCAAGTCGCTGTGCTACCAGATCCCCTCGCTCGTGCGCGAGGGCACGGGAGTGGTGATCTCGCCGCTCATCGCGCTCATGCAAGACCAGGTCGACGCGCTCTCCGCCGTCGGTGCGCGCGCCGCGTTCCTCAACTCGACGCAGTCGCCCGACGAGCGCCGTTCCGTCGAGCAGGCCTTCCTCGCTGGCGAGCTCGACCTGCTGTACTTGGCACCCGAGCGGTTGCGCTCGGCCGCCGACCTGCTCGACCGCGGCACCATCGCGCTCTTCGCGATCGACGAGGCCCACTGCGTGTCGCAGTGGGGTCACGACTTCCGCCCCGAGTACCTCCAGCTCTCGCTGCTGCACGAGCGCTGGCCCTCCGTGCCGCGCATCGCACTCACCGCGACCGCCACCGAGCAGACGCGGCGCGAGATCGCCCAACGGCTCGACCTCACCGGCGCGAGTCAGTTCGTCTCGAGCTTCGACCGCCCCAACATCCAGTACCGCATCGAGTCGAAGGCGCAGCCCCTCCAGCAGTTGCTGTCGCTGCTGCGCACCGAGCACGCGGGCGACGCGGGCATCGTGTACTGCCTGTCGCGGGCATCCGTCGAGAAGACCGCGGAGTTCCTGCGCGACAACGGAATACCCGCGCTGCCGTACCACGCCGGCCTCGACACCGCGGTTCGCAGCTCGAACCAGAGCCGCTTCCTGCGTGAAGACGGAATGGTCATGGTGGCGACCATCGCCTTCGGCATGGGCATCGACAAGCCCGACGTGCGGTTCGTCGCGCACCTCGACCTGCCCAAGAGCGTCGAGGGCTACTACCAGGAGACGGGCCGCGCCGGCCGCGACGGCCTGCCCTCGACAGCGTGGCTCGCCTACGGCCTGCAGGATGTCGTTCAGCAGCGCCGCATGATCGATACCTCGGAGGGCGACCTGGCCCACCGGCGCAGACTGGGCGCACACCTCGACGCCATGCTCGCGCTCTGCGAGACGGTGGAGTGTCGCCGCGTTCAGCTGCTCGGCTACTTCGGCCAGGTCTCAGAGGCGTGCGGCAACTGCGACACCTGCCTTGCCCCGCCCGAGACGTGGGATGGCACCATCCCCGCGCAGAAGCTGCTCTCGACGATCGTGCGGCTCAAGCGAGAGCGCAACCAGAGCTACGGCGCGGGCCACCTCGTCGACATCCTGCTCGGCAAGCAGACTCCGCGCGTGACGCAGTACGGGCACGACTCGCTGGCCACGTTCGGCATCGGGCAGGATATCTCCGAGGCGGAATGGCGCGGCGTCGTGCGGCAGCTGCTCGCCCAGGGCCTGCTGTCGGTGGAGGGCGAGTACGGCATCCTCGTCATCACGGATGCCTCGTCCACAGTGCTCTCGGGCGCCCGCAAGGTGATGCTCCGGCGTGAGGCGCCCAAGCGCTCGAAGGCCGCGAAGAAGGCCGTGGCGGCGCAACTGCCCGAGCTCGCCCTCCCGCTCTTCGAATCACTGCGCGCGTGGCGCTCGGCGGAAGCGCTGGCGCAGGGCGTTCCCGCCTATATCGTCTTCGGCGATGCGACTCTGCGCGGCATCGCGGTCACGCGCCCCACCTCGCTCGAGGAGCTCGGCACCATCACGGGCGTCGGCGAGAAGAAGCTCGAGCAGTACGGCGAGGCGCTGCTGGGCGTGGTGGCTGCCGCGTAGTTGCGCGGTCGTAGACTTCAGCGGGTGAGCACGAGTTCCCGCAGCAACCGCGGCCCCGCCGCGGCGGCCGAGAACCGGGCGGCGATCATCCGGGCGGCGAGCGAGGTGTTCGCCGAGCAGGGGCCGAACGCACCGTACTCCGCCATCGCGAAGCGCGCGGGAGTCGGCCAGGGCAGCCTGTACCGCAACTTCCCGACGCGCGAGTCGCTCGCCTTCGTCGCTTTCGAGGAGAACCTCGGCCAGATCGAGGCCGCCCTCGCGCGCGGCGGCACGCTCGCCGACGCGCTCACCATGATCTCGGAGCAGGCCGCGGCCTCCGCCGCGTTCATCGAGCTCATCGCCCAGCACCCGGATGACCCGCACGCCGCGCTCCTCGGCACCCGCCTGCTCGCGATCGTCGAGGGCAGCATCGTCGAGGGCCGGGCCGCAGGCACCGTGCCGGAGAGTTTCACGGTGCACGACGTCATCGTCGCGATCCAGCTCATCGCCGGGGGAGCTTCTGTCGCGCCCGCCGCGGACCGGT
>CAIXMB010000078.1 GCA_903920435.1 uncultured Actinomycetes bacterium | reverse complement strand
TGATCAGGGGGGACTCGTCCATGGTGCTGCTCCCTTCCGAACAGCAGTCAAACGCCGGTCGGGATGGGGCACTAGGGTCGAAAGGCCTACGGGGTGTGGGGCATCCGTGCCTCTGCTAAGCTTCCAAGGTTGCCGTCTAACGGCCGCGGATAAAGAGAGCCCAGTCATTCCGACAAGGGGCGCCGCGCAACGAGGAGAAAGGGGATCACCTTATGGCTCTTGAAGCCAGTGTCAAGAAGGCGATCATCGACGAGTACGCTACCCACCCAGGTGACACGGGATCCCCCGAGGTCCAGGTTGCGATGCTTACTCACCGCATCAAGGATCTGACGGAGCACCTCAAGGAGCACAAGCACGACCACCACTCACGTCGTGGCCTGCTGCTGCTCGTGGGGCAGCGCCGCCGCCTCCTGGGCTACCTCCAGGACATCGACATCGAGCGTTACCGCTCGCTGATCGAGCGTCTCGGACTGCGCCGCTAGTCGCACTGCTCTCATAGGCAGAGATCGCGTCGAACTTGACGACGGGCCGTCACCCTTTGGGGTGGCGGCCCGTTTTTCGTGTGCCCGTAGTCTCAGGGGATGACCTCACCCGCGTTCCTCGCACTGGGCGACGAGAGCTTCGTCTCGCTCACCACGTTCCGCAAGAACGGGGAGGGCGTGCCGACCCCGGTGTGGATCGCTCGTGAGGGTGACACGCTCATCGTCACGACGCCGGCGGGCACCGGGAAGGTGAAGCGCCTGCGGAATGACTCGCGCGTGGAGCTGCGTGCGTCGAACCGCATGGGCAAGGTCGCCGAGGACGCGCCGGTGTTTCGGGGGACTGCGAGCATCGTCGAGGATCCGGCCGCCGTCGAGCGCATGGGCGAGACGTTCCTCGCCAAGTACAAGCTCGAGTACCGCATCTTCCTGTGGATCGAGCGCCGCGGGAAGCACGGGCGGGCCCAGCGCTACAAGCTGGTGATCACCGAGAGCTAGCTGGGCGGTGCCCCACTGGGGGCTTCTGGTACACCTTGCCGGCGGGTGACCGCCAGGTGATCACGCCGGAACCGCCCGGGTCGACCGACGGCGACCACCGCGTCGCATGCTTCAGGGTGTGGTGCCCGCGGCACAGGAACGACAGGTTCGTCATGCTCGTCTGGCCGCCCTTGGCCCAGTCGACCGCGTGATCGATGTCGGCGAACTCGGCCGGAACCGAGCACACGGGCATGCTGCACGTCTGGTGCTGCAGGCGCAGCGCGGTCTTCATGTCGCTCGGGGTGGCGTAGCGGTCGCGGCCGACCGAGAGCCGAGCACCGGTCTCGGGGTGGGTGAGGATGCGCACGAAGCTGGGGGCGTGGGCGGCGAGCATCCTTGCCGTCGAGGGAGCTATGGGGCCGTAGCCGTCGAGGTCACCGGGTATCTCGGCGAGACCGAGGAGCGTGAGCACAGGGACGGTCACGTACACGTCGGGCTTGAGGCGAACGCCGCCGAGCGCGTCGAGGGTGCCGGTGAGGAGCGCGTCTCGCATCACGTCCACCCGCAACTGCGCCACAGTGCGCGGCTCGTCGGGAGTAGCGAGCTTATGGGCGGCCTCTGTGGCACGGGAGTAGATCGCCTGGGCGTCGTGTGCCGGCAGGTGCAGCAGGAGGTCGGCCATGCCGTCGCGCCCGGGCGCCCAACTCGCGTACCGGCGCTCGGCGGCCGCCGCCGTGCGCTCCTCGACGGTCGCGGGGTCGAGCGACTCGCGCAACCGCCGAGCCTTGCGCACGAATGACGCGGCAGTCGCCGTGACCGCGGCGGGAACCGCTAGACGCTCGAAGGTCGCGAGCTGGGTCGGCTCGAGGCCGGCGCCCTCGTCCACCATGCCCTGCGCGTGGCGGTAGGTGATCTCGCCCGCGCGGAGGGCGTCGAGGGTGGCGGGGAGGTCGCGCACGAGCATCCGGGCCTCACCGAACAGTCGCTCGACCGAAGTCTCGGGCATGCGCAAGGCGCACGCGACCTCGGCGCGCAGGGAGCGGAACGCGATGTCAGGAGAAGAGGAGGACTCGACGAGCTCGCTGAACATGCGGATGTTCTCGAGTGCCTGGGTGCGGGCCGCGGTGAGCCGGGCGATGGTGGCGTCGAGGTCGACCAGCACGTCGACCATGCCGGCGAGGGCGTCGAGGTCGGTGGCCGTTGTGGTCATACCAGTATTAGATACCGTGGCACCGACAATTCCCGTCCCGCGCCGCAGGGGTGTGGGGGAGACCGCACCTTCGGGCGGGGAGAGGAGAGGAGGGGTCAGCCGGTCGCGACGAGCACTCCCGCGACCACCAGCAGCGCCGCACCCAGCACGCCGAACGCGGCGGCGCCGATACGCGCACCCCGCGAATCGGGCTCGCCGGTGAACAGCCCGGGGAACTGGTCGCCGAACATGCCCTGCAGGGTGCGCCGGGCATCCGTCACGACGTCCGCGGCGTTGCGCCAGACCGACAACCCCAGCACGACAGCGCCGACGCCGAAGAGGGCGAGCAGCGCCGGGGCGATCCATCTCTCCACAGGGCCAATCTAAGCGGTAGATACTGGAGTTATGCGACGCGTTCAGTACAGCTCGATCGGTGGTCCTGAGGTTCTCGAGGTCGTGGAGGTGGAGAACCCGCATCCCGGCCCCGGCGAGGTGCGCGTCAGGGTGCGCGCCGCCGGGCTCAACCCGCTCGACACGAAGCTGTTCCGGGGCGCCCCCACCGCATCGGGCACCAAGCCCGCACTGCCGAGCGGCAACGGCCACGACTTCGCCTGCGACATCGACGAACTCGGCGAGGGCGTCACGCAGTGGCAGCTCGGCGATGCCGTGTACGGCCAGGTTCCGTCGCGCGCGCAGGCGGACTTCGTGATCGTCGCCGCCGATCAGCTCTCGCTCAAGCCCGCGGACCTGCCCTACGAGGTCGCCGGCTCACTGAGCATCGCGGGGCGCACCGCATTCAACAGCGTCTCCTCACTGAACCTCGGCCCGGATGACACGGTCTTCGTCAGCGCCGCAGCGGGCGGTGTCGGCGCTCTCGCCGCCCAACTCGCGTTGCGCACCGGCGCGAAGGTCATCGGCTCGGCGAGCGCCGCGAACCACGACTTCCTCCGTTCCCTGGGTGTCGTGCCGGTCGCCTACGGCGACGGACTCACCGCCGCCCTCACCGACGCCCACATCACCGCCGCCCTCGACAACCACGGCCGCGAGTCCGTGGATGCCGCGCTCGCGGCGGGCGCCCCCGCGGGCCGGGTGAACTCGATCGCCGACTACACGGCGGCCGAGAAGTACGGCACGACGGCAGTCGGCGGCCGCGCGTTCGACCGCGAGGGCCTCGACGAGGTCGCGAAGCTCATCGCGGCGGGCGACGTGCAGTTCCCGATCGAGTCGGTGTTCGCCCTCGAGGCCGTGGGCGAGGCGTACGCGCGCCTCCTCGGGTCGCACGGGCCGGGCAAGATCGTGCTGGCGCTGGACTGATCGCGGCCCCGCTCGATCACCGGAGGGGCACCGACGCCACACTCGTAATGCTCGTGAGCGTCGCGTAGCCCTCCGCGAGCAGCGCCGCATCGCTGCCCGGCACGGGCTCGTTCGGCAGGTCCTCCACGGCCAAGCGCACGTGGTGGTCGCCGTCGCGGTGCATGGTCGTCTGCACGATGCCGAACGGGGCGAGGGTGGCCTCGCGCACGTCCACGGCGGTGGCGACGTTCGGCACGTTGAGGTTCAGTACGGCACCGGGGGCCTGCGCGAGCAGGGTCGGCAGCACGCTGCGGGTGACGCGCGCCGCGGCATCCCACTCGAAGACGGATGGCTCGAACCCCACGTCGAGCGAGACCGCGAGGCCGAACGCCCCACCGAGTCCGCCCGTGAGCGCCGCACCCACGGTGCCGGAGTGCAGGATCGCCCGCCCCACGTTCGCGCCGTGGTTGATGCCCGAGAGCACGACGTCGGGCTTGTCTCCGAACGCGCCGTTCGACGCGATGAGCGCGATGAGGCCGGGGGCACCGCGCACCGCGAACGCGGGAACGCCGGGCAGGCCCGCGAGCTCGCGCCTGTCGATCTGAATTCGGCCGTCGTCCTCGGCGGCGATGATCGAGGCGCTGCTGCCGCTCGACTGGCGCGCCGGAGCCGCGACCACCACGTCGAAGCCGTGGTCGCGCGCCGCCGCGGCGAGCGCCCACCGGCCGGGGGAGTCGATGCCATCGTCGTTCGTGATGAGCGCGCGGGTCATTCGTGCGCTTTCGCTGCGAGGCCCGTGGGTGTGACCGTCTCCACGGCCTCCGTCGTCGCGTAGGGGGTCACCGTCACGAGTTCGCGCAGCTTCTCGATGGTCTCCGCGTCACCGGTACCGAGCCCGTGCCGCGTCACGTTGAGCGCACCGGCGGCCGCGCCGAGCGTTATTGCCTCGCGCACCGACCAGCCGCGGGCGAGGGATGCCGCGACCCCCGCCGTGAGCGAATCGCCCGCGCCGCTCGTGTCTGCGACCTCCATCGTGGGGCTGCGCACTTCGACCACCTCGCCCTCGGTGAGCAGGAGGAGCGGCTCGCTGTTGCGGGTCACCACCACCGTCTCGGCGCCCTCGGCCTGCATCGCCCTCATCGCCGCGACGATGTGGCGGGTCTCGTTCTCGGGGATGCGCCCGTCGGCCAGCAGCTCCTCGTCGCTCACCTTGACGAGGCTGAGCCCCCCGGCGAGCGCCGCCGTCAGTCGCTCGCCCGCGAGGTCGACGATCACGCGCCGCCCGCCCGTGCGCAGGTCGGCCGCGAGGCGCCGGTACACGTCGGCGGGCAGCGCCTCCTCGCTCGCGGGCCCACTGAGGATCACGAGGTCGGCCGAGAGACCCTCGCGCAGCATGAGGCCGTAGAGCTCGTCGAGGTCGTGGCGCGAGATCGGCTCACCGCCGGTCTCCACGATCCGCGTCCGCTCGCCACCGCGCCGGTCGTGCACGTAGGCGGCGCCCCGGCCCGTGCGATCGACGGCGACCACGCGGATGCCCTCGTCGCCGAGCAGGTGGCGCAGCATCCGGCCGCTCTCGCCCGTCAGCACGCTCACCATCGCCACCTCGATGCCGAGGCGCAGGAGCATGCGGGCCTGCCACACGCCCTGCCCGCCCGCGTGCAGGTGCACCTCGGGGCCGTCGGGATGATCCTCGACGGTCACGGTGAGCACGGGCGAGGGCGCGAAGATCACTACTTCGGTCATGGTCTCAGGGTAGGAAGACGCGGGATGAGCCGAGTAGCCCTTGCGACTAGCATCCTTTTCATGCCTACACACGACCGCAACGACCTCGGCAAGGGCTCGCTCGGCCAGTACCGCGGAGTGCTCGTGCCCGCCAACGCGCGCGTGCGCATCCGGCTCGCCGGCAGCAACCCGCACCAGCACGAGCTCCGCGACATCGTCGAGACCGGCGCGACGCCGCTCGAGACGGCGATCAGCAGGCGGTCGCAGCAGCAGGAGGGGCAGGACGCCGAGATCGAGGTGCGGCTGTTCACGGGCTCGCGCGTGAGCGGGCCGGTCGGGTGGGTTCCCCGCGGTCTCGAGTCGGTCGTCGACGAGGCGCTCTCGCGGCTCGACATCCAGGGGCGCAAGCAGCGCATTCCCGTGGAGATCGTGCGCAAGGGCGGCCTGTACAGGGTGGAGCTGCTCCTGGGCCTGACCCGATGAAGAGAGACTCCGGCGCGGGTAAGCGGCGCCGGAGGCCCTTCGGTCTGCATGAGAGGGAACGGGACTGGTGGTGGCCAGACCCCTCTGGCCACCACCGGGTCGTACCGACCCCCGTCGGTACTCAGATCTCACAGCACCCGATGCCTGTGAGACGCCCCGTACGGCGGGATCTGGGGTCCCGCCGCGAGTTTCCTCTTCTCCCCATACATTCGGCACAATCGGGCTGGCCGTTTGCCACCACTTCGGGGGTCAGGGAATAGGTTCTCCACGACGGTGGTTACACTGTCTATGCAAACGCATGGAAATGCAGTCACAACCCGGGAGCACACAATGCAGTTCGGTATCTTCACCGTCAGCGACGTCACCACGGACCCCACGGATGACACGACCCCCACCGAGGGCGAGCGCATCAAGGCGCTCGTGACCATCGCCAAGAAGGCTGAGGAGGTCGGCCTGGACGTCTTCGCCCTCGGCGAGCACCACAACCCGCCGTTCGTCTCATCGAGCCCCACCACGATGCTCGGCTACATCGCCGCCCAGACGACGGACCTCATCCTCTCCACGAGCACGACGCTCATCACGACCAATGACCCGGTGAAGATCGCCGAGGACTACGCGATGCTGCAGCACCTCGCCGACGGCCGGGTGGACGTGATGATGGGGCGCGGGAACACGGGCCCCGTGTATCCGTGGTTCGGCAAGGACATCCGCGACGGAATTCCGCTCGCGATCGAGAACTACGCCCTGCTGCACCGCCTCTGGCGCGAGGACTTCGTCGACTGGCAGGGCCAGTACCGCACCCCGCTGCAGGGCTTCCAGTCCACGCCGCGCCCGCTGGACGGCGTGCCGCCGTTCGTGTGGCACGGCAGCATCCGCAGCCCCGAGATCGCCGAGCAGGCCGCGTTCTACGGTGACGGATTCTTCGCGAACAACATCTTCTGGCCGAAGGAGCACTACATGCGCCTCATCGGCTACTACCGACAGCGCTTCGAGCACTACGGTCACGGCACCGCGGCCCAGGCGATCGTGGGCCTCGGCGGCCAGGCCTTCATGCGGGCCAAGTCGCAGGACGCGGTGAACGAGTTCCGCCCGTACTTCGACAACGCGCCCGTCTACGGCCACGGCCCCTCGATGGAGGACTTCACCGCGCAGACCCCGCTCACCGTGGGATCGCCGCAGGAGGTCATCGACAAGTACGCCGGCATGCGCGAGCACTTCGGCGACTACCAGCGCCAGCTGTTCCTGATGGACCACGCCGGCCTGCCGCTGAAGACCGTGCTCGAGCAGCTCGACATCCTCGGCGAGGAGGTCGTGCCCGTGCTTCGCAAGGAGTTCGCGGTCAACCGCCCCGCCGACGTGCCCGAGGGTCCCACGCACGCCGCGCTGGTCGCTGCTCGTGATGCCGCCGCGGTCGCCGAGGTGTCAGCGTGAAGCGCCTCGCGGTCGTCGTCGCAGGTCTGAGCCAGCCCTCGTCGACCCGCCTGCTCGCCGACCGCCTCACCGAGGCCGTCGTGCGGGCGGTCGGTGAGGAGGTCGAGGTCACCGTCGTCGAGCTCCGGGACGTCGCGCAGGATGTCACGAACAACCTGCTCACCGGATTCCCGAGCCCGAAGCTCGACGCGGCGATCCAGGCCGTCACGGGCGCCGACGGACTCATCGCCGTCACGCCCATCTTCACGACGAGCTACAGCGGGCTCTTCAAGTCGTTCATCGACGTGCTCGACCCGCAGTCGCTCACCGGGATGCCCGTGCTCCTCGGTGCCACCGGCGGCACCGAGCGGCACTCGCTGGCCATCGACTACGCCATGCGCCCGCTGTTCACCTACCTGCACGCCAACCCGGTCTCGACGGGCGTCTACGCGGCGTCGAGCGACTGGGGCAGTGAGGCGGGCCTCCACGACCGCATCGAGCGCGGGGCAGCAGAGCTCGCCGCACTGGTGCGCGTGAGCGACCGGTCGCAGCGCGTGAGCGATCCGTTCGCCCTGCCGGAGGGCTTCTCGCCCGTGGGAGGGTTCGGGGCGCAGTAGCGCTCACGCCGACGGCCCGGATGCTACATCCGGGCCGTTGTCGCGCGCCCGAAAAGTTAACTTGCGTTCACCAGAAACGCCTGTTTAGTGTATCGATTTACTGAAGCAGTTCAGTTTCAGCGGTCACGAACTCGAGGGTGAGCATGAACACACGGTGGTGGGCAGACGCGGTGACCTACCAGGTCTACCTGCGCTCGTTCGCCGACGCGAGCGGCGACGGCATCGGCGATCTCGCCGGGCTCACCTCCCGGCTCGACTACCTGCGCGACCTGGGCGTCGACGCCCTCTGGCTCAACCCCTGCTATGCCTCGCCCCAGCGCGACCACGGCTACGACATCGCCGACTACTTCGCCATCGATGAGGCGTACGGCACGGTCGCCGATCTCGAACTGCTCGTCGCCGCTGCACACGACCGCGGACTGCGCGTGCTCATGGACATGGTGGCCAACCACTGCAGCGACCAGCACGCGTGGTTCCAAGCGGCGCTCGCCGCGGCGCCCGGTAGCGCAGAGCGCGCGCGCTTCCTGTTCCGCGACGGTCGCGGCGCCGACGGCGAGCTGCCGCCCAATAATTGGGGGAGTGTCTTCGGCGGTGCGGCATGGACCCGTGTCGACGACGGCCAGTGGTACTTCCACGCGTTCGACTCGAGCCAGCCCGACTTCAACTGGCGCAATAGTGAGGTCGTCGACTACTTCGACAGGGTCATGCGCTTCTGGTTCGACCGCGGTGTCGACGGCTTCCGCATCGACGTGGCGCACGGACTGTTCAAGCACGAGGAGCTGCCCGACTGGCACGACGATGGTCACAACTACGCGATGTGGGACCAGCCGGAGGTGCACGACATCTACCGCCGCTGGCGTGCCATCGGCGACGAGTACCCGGGCGGCAAGTACTTCGTCGGCGAGATCTGGGTGCCGAGTCTCGAAGCCATGAGCGCATACCTCTCGGCCGACGAACTGCACCAGGCGTTCTCGTTCGACCTGCTGGTGCAGCCCTGGGAGTCGACGCGCATGGCGGGCGCCATCAGCCGTGCTCTCGAACAGGGGCGTGCCGTGGGCGGCCCGCCCGCCTGGACGCTCTCGAACCACGACGTGCACCGCACGACCACGCGCTACGGCCAGGTGCAGGATCTCTCGGCGCCGGTACCCACCGACATGATTGCCGCTGCCCGTCGCCGCG
>CAIXMB010000077.1 GCA_903920435.1 uncultured Actinomycetes bacterium | reverse complement strand
GTGGCGAATGAGGGCAAATGTCGTCGTCGAGGTCACCCCTCTATTCTGCCCTGCCGGGCTGGGAGACCCCAGCCTGC
The DNA here is from genome assembly GCA_903920435.1 of uncultured Actinomycetes bacterium. Taxonomy (GTDB): domain Bacteria; phylum Actinomycetota; class Actinomycetes; order Actinomycetales; family Microbacteriaceae; genus Rhodoglobus. Next base: position 1,448 of record CAIXMB010000077.1, on the reverse strand, counting down.
CTGCGACACTGTGCCGGGCGGGGCTCAGCCGAGCAGTTCGCGGATGTCCGCGGCCGTGAGCGCGCTTCCGGCGGCGGCGCCGTCCGTCATCACGCTCTCGAAGAGCTTGGCCTTAGTGGCCTTGAGCGCCATCACCTTCTCCTCGATGGTGTCCTTGGAGACCAGCCGGTAGACCATCACGTTCTTGGTCTGCCCGATGCGGTGCACGCGGTCGACCGCCTGCGCTTCGGTCGCCGGGTTCCACCACGGGTCGAGCAGCACCACGTAGTCGGCTTCGGTGAGGTTGAGGCCGAACCCGCCGGCCTTCAGGCTGATCAGGAACACCGAGCTCGAGCCGGTCTTGAAGTCGTTGATCGCGCGCGCCCGGTTGCGGGTCTTGCCGTCGAGGTAGGAGTACGAGATGCCGGCGGCGTCAAGGCGGTCGCGTGCCTTGCCGAGGTACTGCGTGAACTGGCTGAAAATGAGGGTGCGGTGCCCCTCGGCCACGGTGTCTTCGAGCAGTTCGAGCAGGGCATCGAGCTTGGTCGACGGCACCGCGGCGTACTTCTCGTCGTAGAGGCTCGCGTCGAGGCTGAGCTGGCGCAGCATGGTGAGCGATCGAAAAATCTCGAACCGGTTCGCGTTCATGTCGTCGATCAGGCCGAGCACCTTCTGCCGCTCGCGGGCGAGGTGGGTGTCGTAAACCTTGCGGTGCTTGGGGTGCAGCTCGAGCTCGAGCACCTGCTCCTGCTTCTCGGGCAGGTCGCTCGCCACCTCGCCCTTGGTGCGGCGCAGCATGAAGGGGCGGATGCGCCGGCGCAACTGCGCAAGCCGCTCGCTGTCCCCGTCGCTCTCGATGGGCTTGCGGTAGTAGTCCGTGAACCGGCTCGGGCTCGGGAACAGTCCAGGCGCCGTGATCGAGAGCAGCGACCACAGCTCCATCAGGTTGTTCTCCATCGGGGTGCCCGTGATGGCGAGCTTGAACGGTGTGCGCAGCCGGCGCGCGCAGACGTGCGCTCGGGACTGGTGGTTCTTCACGAACTGGGCCTCGTCGAGCAGCAGGCCGGCCCAGCCGGTGCCCTCGTGCCCGGTGAAGTCGTTGTACTCGTCGAAGTCGAGGCGGAACAGCGTGTACGAGGTGATGACGACATCCGCTCCCGCGGCGACATCGACGAGGTTGCCGCCGCGCTTGCGGGAGGTCTCCGTGATCGCGGCGACCGTGAGATCGGGGGCGAACCGGGCGCACTCTGTAGCCCAGTTGCTCACGACGCTCGTGGGGGCGACCACGAGGAACGGCGCCCGCGCGGTGCCGCCGGCCGCGTCGCGGGCGTGTGTGATGAGCGCGATCGCTTGCAGCGTCTTGCCGAGGCCCATGTCGTCGGCAAGGATGCCGCCGAGCCGGTGATCGTAGAGAAAGCTCAGCCAGTCGAAGCCGGTCTGCTGGTAGGCGCGCAGGGTCGCGTGCACCG
>CAIXMB010000076.1 GCA_903920435.1 uncultured Actinomycetes bacterium | reverse complement strand
CAACCCACCGGGTTTCGATACGGCCGCGGGCGGCCTACTCAACCCACCGGGTTTCGATACGGCCGCGGGCGGCCTACTCAACCCCCCTGACTTACTCGTAGCGCAGCGAGTCGATGGGGCTCTGCCGGGCCGCGCGCGACGCGGGAAGCACCGCGGCGACGAACGCGATTCCCATGACGAGCAGCAGTACGGTGCCGATCGCCGCTGGGGTGAAGGTGAGGATCTGCAGCCCCGCGAGGTCTTTGAGCAATCCGTTCGCGAGCACGCGGCTGATCACCCCGCCCACGAGCATCGCGACGCCCGCGCCGATGGCACTGCCGAGGAATCCGATGAAGACCGCCTCGGTGCTGAACAGCGCGAAGATGCGGCCCCCGCTCATGCCCATGGCCTTCATCAGGCCGATCTCCCGCGTGCGCTCCTGCACGCTCATGAGCAGGGTGTTGATGATGCCGAACCCGGCGGCGAGCAGCGCGATGACCGCGAACGCGTTGAGCACGAGGATGATGCCGTCGATCACCGACTGGAATGTGCCGATCTGGTCGGCGACAGTCGTGCCCGAGTAGCCGGCGTCGACGAGCTCCTTCTTGATGGCGGCGATCTGGGCATCCGTCGACTCGGGGTCGAAGTGGGCGGTGGCGCTGCCGTACTGGTTGGTCGAGTCCGCGGGGATCCCCACGTTCTGGGCGTCGTACAGCGCCGACGTGAGGGCCTGGTTGAGGGTAGGGGAGGCGCCGAAGAGCGTCGGGTTCTGCACCCCGACCACCGTGGCCTCCACGGTGGTCTGCTCGCCGAGCGCGTTCGTGATGCCGATCGTCACGGGCTTGCCCACTGCGTCGGCGTTCGACTCGAAGCCGAGCGTCTCGATGTAAGTGGTCGGCAGGATGATCTGGTTGTCGCTCGTACCTTCGGTGAAGTCGGAGCCCGCGGCGAGGTCGATTCGCACGCCCGCGCTCAGGGGGCTGACGGCCAGCTGGAACTTGCCGTCGTCGCCGTACTCGACATAGTCCGGGGCGACGGCGACGAGCGGCTCGGCAGCGGAGATGCCGTCGATGGCGCGGATCGCGTCGAGGTCGTCATCGGTGAGCGCGAGCACCGTCGCACCGGGGCGGCCGGTGCCGCTCGAGACCTCGGACGGGCCGGCCGGCTCGTAGGGCTTCGGGCCGTCCGTGTCATCCGTGGCCTCGACGGGCTTGGTGACGTTCATGACGTCGGGTGCGCCGATCGAGGCGACCTGGTTGTCGATGTAGTCGTTGATGCCGGCGCCGAGGCCGTTCGTGATCGTGAGCGTGAACGCCCCGATGAAGATCGCGATGACGGTGAGGGTCGTGCGAAGCCGGCTGCGGAACGAGTTACCGATGGCCGTTGCAAGGATGTCGATGTACCTCATGCTGCGACCTCGCCGTCGACGATGAGGCCGTCCTTCAGGTAGATGCGACGGGATGCCCGCGCCGCGAGCTCCTCGTCGTGGGTGACGATCACGAGCGTGATGCCGTTCTCCTTGTTCAGGCGGAAGAGCAGGTCCTCCACCACCGCCCCCGTCGCGGAGTCGAGGTTGCCGGTCGGCTCGTCGGCGAAGATGATGCGCGGGTTGTTCACGAGAGCGCGCGCGATCACCACCCGCTGCTTCTGCCCGCCCGAGAGGTCGGTGGCCTTCGACTTGGCCTTGTCGGCGAGCTCGAGCTGCTCGAGGGCCTCGAGCGCGCGGCGCTTGCGTTCGCGCGAACCGACTTTGGCGATCTTGAGCGGCAGCATCACGTTGTCCAGCACCGTGGTGTTGGGGGTGAGGAAGAACTGCTGGAAGACGAAGCCGAAGGTGCGGTTGCGCAGCGAGTTCAGCCGCGCCCCACGCAGTTTCGCGGCATCCGTGCCATCGACGGCGAGCTCGCCTGAGGTGGGGGAGTCGAGGAGGGCGAGGATGTGCATGAGCGTCGACTTACCCGACCCGCTCTTGCCGACGATCGCCACCGACTCGCCGTCGGCGATGTCGATGGTCACGCCCTTGAGGGCGTCGAACCGGGCAGACCCCGATCCGTACTGCTTCGTGAGATTGCGCGTGGACAGCACTGAGGTCATGACCCCAGTCTGACGGTACGGATGCCGCGGCGAGTCGTCCTGCGGAATGCTCCTGCCGTACTCCCTCGGGACTACGCCCGAACGGAACTAGGCAGGAAACTGGCCGCGCTTGACCTGGGGCTTGGGCAGGCGCATGAGTCGCAATTGGAATGCGCGCATCGCGGCGTACCAGCGGATCTTCTCCACCTTGTCCGCGCCGAACTTGGCAGCGAGCTTGCGATTGAGGCGGAAGCCGAGAAGCACCGCGTCGAGCACCGAGACCGCGAAGAACGCCCACAGCGCGTAGAGGCCGATGGTCTGAACGTTCACGTCGGGAATGAAGGTGAGGATGATGACCGCGAACATCGCGGGGATCAGGATCTCGCCGACGCTGAAGCGCGCGTCGACGTAGTCACGCACGTAGCGCTTCTGCGGGCCGCGGTCGCGCACGGGGAGGTACTTCTCGTCGCCGTTGGCCATGCCGATGCGGGCCTTCTCGCGCTGGAGCTGCATCTGCACGCGCGCGTCCTTGCGGGCCTGCGTGCGGTCGCTCGACACCAGGGGGCGCTTGTTGGCGGCCTCCTTCTCCTTGCGGGTGGGGGTCGGGTGACCCTTGCCGACGACGGGAGTCTCGGCGATGGGCTCGGATGTCTTGGCCACGGGGTGTCCTCTGCGTTGGGAGCTTTAAGATTACTCGCATGACCGAAACACCGCAGGCCCACCCTCTCCTCGACCAGCTGCGCGACGCGGTGCAAGGCGGGATGCCCGTCGCGATCTCCGACCTCGGCCGCCTCGTGCGCATCCCGTCGGTGTCGTGGGACGGCTTCGACCCCGAGCACGTAGTCGCGAGCGCGACCGCGGCGAAGGAGCTCCTCGAGGGCCTCGGGGTGTTCGACAGCGTCGAGCTCTCGCGCGCTCCCATCGACGACGCGCGCACCGGCCAGCCGGCGGTGCTCGCCACGCGCAGGGCCAAGAACGGCAAGCCGACGATCTTGCTCTACGCGCACCACGACGTGCAGCCCCCCGGCAACTCGGATGACTGGGAGTCAGACCCGTTCGAGCCGACCGTGCGCGGCGACCGGCTCTACGGCCGCGGCGCCGCCGACGACAAGGCTGGGGTGATGGCGCACGTCGCGGCGATCCGGGCGTTCGTCGAGACCGTCGGTCCCGACTTCGAGCTGGGCCTGGTCGCCTTCTTCGAGGGCGAGGAGGAGTTCGGCTCCCGCTCGTTCGCCAACTTCATCGTGCAGCACCGCGACCAGCTCGCAGCCGATGTGATCGTCGTCGCCGATTCGGACAACTGGGATGTCGACACCCCGGCGCTCACGGTGGGCCTGCGCGGCAACGTGACCTTCAAGCTCAAGGTCTCCACGCTCGACCACGCGTCGCACTCCGGCATGTTCGGGGGAGCGGCGCCCGATGCGATGTTCGCGACGATCCGCTTGCTCGACACGCTGTGGGGCGCCGACGGCTCCGTCGCGGTCGAGGGCCTCACCAGCCGCGAGGGCTCGGCGCTGGAGTACGACGAGCACAAGCTCGCCGAGGAGGCGGCATTCCTCGAGGGAGTGTCTGCCGTCGGGCACGGGTCGGTGCTCTCCCGCCTGTGGGACCAGCCCTCCATCACGATCACGGGAATCGACGCCCCCACGGTCATCAACGCCTCGAACACCCTCGTGCCGTCGGTCACCGTCAAGGTCAGCGCTCGCATCGCGCCCGGGCAGAGCGCCGCCGATGCCTTCGTCGCGCTCGAGAAGCACCTGCGCGCCCACGCGCCGTTCGGGGCCCATCTCGACATCTCCGACATCGACAAGGGCAACCCGTTCCTCGTGGACACGAGCGGCTGGGCGGTCGCGGAGGCGAAGGACGCCATGCACCAGGCTTGGGGTGTCGCACCGGTCGAGACCGGCATCGGCGGCTCCATCCCGTTCATCTCCGACCTCGTTGAGGTGTTCCCCGGGGCACAGATCCTTGTCACCGGCGTCGAGGACCCCGACTCCCGCGCGCACAGCCCCAACGAGTCGCTGCACCTCGGAGTGTTCCAGCGCGCGATACTCACCGAGGCCGTCCTGCTCGCAAAGCTCGAGGGCCGAGCGTAGGATTGTTGACATGACCGATACTGCTGTTGCCTCCACTGAAACGGCCGCGCACGGCGTGGGCCTCACCGACGCCGCGGCGTCGAAGGTCAAGAGCCTCATCAGCCAGGAGGGCCGCGACGACCTCCGCCTGCGCCTCGCAGTGCAGCCCGGCGGCTGCTCCGGCCTCATCTACCAGCTCTACTTCGACGAGCGCAGGCTTGACGGCGACGCCGTCGTGGAGTTCGCCGACGGTGTCGAGGTCGTGGTCGACAAGATGAGCGTGCCCTACCTCGACGGGGCGACCGTCGACTTCGAAGACACGATCCAGAAGCAGGGATTCACTATCGACAACCCCAACGCGCAGGGCAGCTGCGCCTGCGGAGACTCGTTCCACTGAGTTTCTTTTACGGAATGTAGAAGTTCTCTTCAGAATCCGCGAAAAGGCGCCCGAAAGGGCGCCTTTTTTGCTGTCCCGGGCGCGGCGGGGTGACCGGGCGGGGGTGGGGCTGGTTATAGACTGGCTGCACTCAGTCAGTGTTTTTGCGAGAGGTCGGTTGTGCCAGAAACCCCGGTGCGTTCAGTTCGTAACCGTCGTCTTCGATGGGCAGCGATTCCCGTCGGTCTGGTGACGACGCTCGCCCTCGCAGGGTGCACGCCAGAGCAGCTCAACGGCTGGCTCCCGGGCAGCGGCCAAACGACCAACCACACCGAGAGCATCGTCGGCCTGTGGGTGACGTCGTGGATCGTGCTGCTGGTCGTCGGTGTCATCACGTGGGGCCTCATCATCTGGGCGGCCGTCGCCTACCGCCGCCGAAAGGGCCAGACCGGCCTGCCGGTGCAGCTGCGCTACAACCTCCCGATCGAGATCTTCTACACGATCGTGCCGCTCATTCTCGTCATTGGCTTCTTCGCCTTCACCGCGCGCGATCAGGCCCAGATCGAGGACCCGACGAAGAACCCCGACGTGCAGATCGAGGTCTTCGGCAAGCGCTGGGCATGGGACTTCAACTACGTCACCGACAACGCGTACAGCGCGGGTGTGCAGGCCGATTTCAACCCGGACGGCACGATCGACACCGACAACCTGCCCGTCCTGGTCCTTCCGGTCGACAAGTCGATCGAGATCAAGGTCGAGTCGCGCGATGTCATCCACTCCTTCTGGATCGTCGACTTCCTCTACAAGAAGGACATGATCCCGGGCAAGACCAACTACATGTACTTCACGCCCACGGAGCTCGGTACGTTCCAGGGCAAGTGCGCGGAGCTCTGCGGCGAGTACCACTCGCTCATGCTCTTCACCGTCAAGGTCGTCTCCGATGAGGACTACCAGGCCTACATCGCCCAGCAGAAGGCCGCGGGCTTCGAGGGCCAGATCGGCGCCGACTACAACGTGAACCAGAACCTGCCCGGCAACGGCAGCGGCTCGGAGGACTAGGCCATGAGCACCGCAACATTCGACACCGGCGCGGCAGTCAGCGCGGGTCCCGCGATCTCGGTCAAGGCCGAGCGCAAGGGCAACATCGTCGTCAACTGGGTGACGTCCACCGACCACAAGACGATCGGGTACATGTACCTGATCACCTCGTTCATCTACTTCCTCCTCGGCGGCGTGATGGCGCTCGTCATCCGTGCCCAGCTCTTCCAGCCCGGGCTCTCGGTGGTCGCGACGGGTGAGCAGTACAACCAGCTCTTCACCATGCACGGCACGATCATGCTGCTCATGTTCGCGACGCCGCTCTTCGCGGGCTTCGCCAACGTGCTCATGCCGCTGCAGATCGGTGCGCCGGATGTCGCGTTCCCTCGCCTCAACGCCTTCGCCTACTGGCTCTACAGCTTCGGTTCGCTCATCGCGGTTGCCGGCTTCCTCACCCCGCAGGGTGCCGCCTCGTTCGGCTGGTTCGCCTACGCACCCCTCTCGAGCACGACCTTCTCGCCCGGCTACGGCGGCAACCTCTGGGTGTTCGGTCTCGCGCTGAGCGGCTTCGGCACCATCCTCGGTGCCGTGAACTTCATCACGACGATCATCACCATGCGCGCTCCGGGCATGACGATGTTCCGCATGCCGATCTTCAGCTGGAACACGCTCGTCACCTCGCTGCTGGTCATCATGGCCTTCCCCGTGCTGGCCGCAGCGCTCTTCGCGCTCGGGGCTGACCGGGTGGTCGGAGCCCATATCTACGACGCCGAGAACGGCGGGGTGATCCTCTGGCAGCACCTGTTCTGGTTCTTCGGGCATCCCGAGGTCTACATCATCGCGCTACCGTTCTTTGGCATCATCTCCGAAGTGCTCCCGGTCTTCAGCCGCAAGCCGATCTTCGGGTACAAGACGCTCATCTACGCGACGATCGCGATCGCGGCCCTCTCCATCACCGTGTGGGCGCACCACATGTACGTCACCGGTTCGGTGCTCCTGCCGTTCTTCGCGTTCATGACGATGCTCATCGCGGTGCCGACCGGTGTGAAGATCTTCAACTGGATCGGCACGATGTGGCGTGGCTCGGTGACGTTCGAGACGCCCATGCTGTGGGCGATCGGCTTCCTCATCACGTTCACCTTCGGTGGCCTCACGGGTGTCATCCTGGCGTCGCCGCCGCTCGACTTCCACGTTTCCGACAGCTACTTCGTCGTCGCGCACTTCCACTACGTGGTGTTCGGTACCGTCGTGTTCGCCATGTTCTCGGGCTTCTACTTCTGGTGGCCCAAGTGGACCGGCAAGATGCTCAACGAGCGCCTCGGCAAGATCCACTTCTGGTTGCTCTTCATCGGCTTCCACACCACGTTCCTGATCCAGCACTGGATCGGCGTCGTGGGTCTCCCGCGCCGCTACCGCACGTACCTCGAGTCCGACGGAGTGACCTGGATGAACCAGGTCTCCACGACGGGCGCCGCGATTCTCGCGATCTCGATGCTGCCCTTCCTCTACAACGTGTACATCACCGCTCGGAAGGCGCCCAAGGTCACCGTGAACGACCCGTGGGGCTACGGCCGCTCGCTCGAGTGGGCGACCAGCTGCCCGCCGCCGCGGCACAACTTCACGTCGATGCCGCGCATCCGGTCGGAGTCGCCCGCGTTCGACATCAACCACCCGGAGGCGGGAATCCCCGTCGGTATCGGGGGACTCGGTTTCAAGGACGCGCCCGAGTCACCCGTGTACGACCTCGGCGATGAGAAGGTGAAGTAGCAATGGGTACCAACGCACGCTTGTTCTGGATCCTCGCGGGGTTCTTCTTCCTCGCCGAT
>CAIXMB010000075.1 GCA_903920435.1 uncultured Actinomycetes bacterium | reverse complement strand
TCGGTGAGCAGCTCGACACGGCGAAGAGTGTCGACATCGGAATGCAGGTAGCGCACGCGCACGCCGTGCTCCCCCAGGAACTCGGTGAGCTCTTCTGCCATCTTCTTCGTGAGGGTCGTCACGAGAACCCGCTCGTTGCGCTCGACCCGGAGGCGGATCTGCTCGAGCAGGTCGTCGATCTGGCCCTTCGACGGCTTGACGATGATCGCGGGGTCGACCAGGCCGGTGGGCCGGATGACCTGCTCGACGACGGAGTCGGTGATGCCGAGCTCGTACTTGCCGGGGGTGGCGGAGAGGTAGACCTTCTGACCGACCCGGGCCAGGAACTCCTCCCACTTGAGCGGACGGTTGTCGAGCGCGCTCGGCAGCCGGAACCCGTGCTCGACGAGGGTGCGCTTGCGCGAGGCATCCCCCTCGTACATCGCCCCGATCTGCGGGACCGTGACATGCGACTCGTCGATGACGACGAGGAAGTCTTCCGGGAAGTAGTCGAGCAGGCAGCTCGGTGCCTCGCCGGGCGCTCGGCCGTCCATGTGGCGGGAGTAGTTCTCGATGCCGTTGCAGAAGCCGATCTGCTCCATCATCTCGATGTCGAAGGTGGTGCGCATGCGCAGTCGCTGTGCCTCCAGGAGCTTTCCCTGGCGCTCGAGCTCCTGCAGGCGCTCGGCCAGCTCCTCCTGGATGGTGCCGATGGCGCGCTGGATGGTCTGCGGGCTCGCCGCGTAGTGGGTGCCCGGGAACACCGAGACGGCGTCCATGGTCTTCACGATGTCGCCGGTGAGAGGGTGCAGGGCGTAGATCTTCTCGATCTCGTCGCCGAACATCTCGATGCGGATCGCCAGCTCCTCGTAGACCGGGATGATCTCGATCGTGTCGCCGCGCACCCGGAACGTGCCGCGGGAGAAGTCGTAGTCGTTGCGCTGGTACTGCATCGAGACGAACTTGCGGATGAGCGTCTCGCGGTCGATGCGCATGCCCACCTGCAGCGCGATCATGGCGTCGAGGTACGACTCGGCCGCGCCGAGGCCGTAAATGCACGAGACGGTGGAGACGACCACGGTGTCGCGCCGACTGAGGAGCGAGTTCGTGGTCGAGTGACGCAGGCGCTCGACCTCGGCGTTGATCGACGAGTCCTTCTCGATGAAGGTATCCGTCTGCGGGATGTACGCCTCGGGCTGGTAGTAGTCGTAGTAGGAGACGAAGTACTCGACGGCGTTGTCGGGCATGAGGTCGCGGAACTCGTTGGCCAGCTGCGCGGCCAGGGTCTTGTTGTGCGAGAGCACCAGTGTGGGCCGCTGCACCTGCTCGATGAGCCAGGCCGTGGTGGCCGACTTGCCGGTGCCGGTGGCGCCGAGGAGTACGACGTCGGTCTCGCCCGCGTTGATGCGCTGGGCGAGTTCTGCGATAGCCGCGGGCTGGTCGCCGCTCGGCATGTACTCGCTCACGACCTTGAACGGTCGTACAGATCGGGTGGGCTCCATGCTTCTCAGCATAGGCAGGGCCACCGACGCTAGTCGGCGTGCTCGCTACGAGCGGACGCGGCAGCCATCTCCCACAGTTCGTCGGTCTGCTCGAGGGTGTGCTCGAGAGTGCCGCTGCTGTCGATCACGACGTCGGCGATCGCGAGCCGCTCGGCGTCGGACGCCTGCGAGTTGATGCGGTGGGTGGCCTCCTCGCGGGTCATCCCCCGCAGTTCGATCATGCGACGGATGCGCGTCTCCGCGTCCGCGTGCACGACCACGACCAGGTCGTACTTGCGCGGTCGGTCGTGCGCAGCCTCCACGAGCAGCGGAACGTCGTACACCCCCACCGCGTACGGGTCGGCGGCGCGGGCGGCCTCGAACAGCTCGTTGCCGCGCTTGAGGATCGCCGGGTGCGTGATCGCGTTCAGGGCCGCGCGCTTCTCGGCATCCGTGAAGATGATGGCGCCGAGAGCCGCTCTGTTCAGCGTGCCGTCGGCGTTGATGACGGACGGCCCGAACTCCTCGGCGATGCGCGCGAGGCCGGGCGTTCCGGGCTCCACGACCTCGCGGGCGAGCACATCGGCATCGACGACCACCGCACCGTGGCTCGCGAGCCGTTGGGCGACCACGGATTTGCCCGACGCGATGCCGCCCGTGAGCCCGATCAGGTACATGCCGTAATGCTAGCTTGGGGCCATGTTCGAACTGCTCACGGGTGCGGGTCTGGCAGTAGCGGCGGGCCTGAACGCCTACATCCCCCTGCTCATCCTCGGTCTGGCCGGCCGGTTCCTCGACTTCGTCGACCTCCCCACCCAGTGGCAGTGGCTGTCGAACCCGTGGGTGCTCGTGATCCTGGGTGTGCTGCTCGTCATCGAGATCGTCGCCGACAAGATCCCCGTCGTCGACTCGGTCAATGACTGGATCCAGCTCTTCGTACGACCGGTGGCGGGCGGTATCGCCTTCGGCACCGGGTCGAGCTCGGGCACCGCTGTTGTGGAGGACCCCGCGCAGTTCTTCACCTCGAACGCGTGGGTGCCGATCGCGATCGGCATCGTGCTCGCCCTTGCCACCCACATCGGCAAGTCGGTGTCGCGCCCCGCACTCAATGCGGCATCGGTCGGAGCCGCCGCCCCGGTCGTGAGCACCGCCGAAGACATCGGCAGCGTCGTCCTGAGCTTCCTCGCGCTGCTGCTGCCGGTGCTCGTCATCGTCGCCATCGGTGGGGTCGTCGTGGGCTTCGTCGTGCTGTTCCGACGTTTCCGTCGTGCATGGCGCACGTCGACCTCAGACCCCGCGCCTTAACGCCGGAACGGCCGGCCCCCGAGGGGACCGGCCGTTCCGTGTGCTCGGTAGTCGAGCTTGCCGAGACTAGGAGTTGTTCGACAGCTTCTCGCGAAGCGCGGCGAGCGACTCGTCGTCGGCGAGGGTGCCGGCCGAAGTCGACTCCTCGCTGCCGAACGAGGACGCACCGGACGGGACGGCGCTGCTGGAGGAGATGACGTCCTCCTGCAGTGCGGCGGCCGCGACCTGCTTCTTGTGCTGCTCCCAGCGAGCCTGAGCGGCAGCGTAGTCCTGCTCCCACTTCTCGCGCTGGGTCTCGAAGCCCTCGCGCCACTCGTTGGTCTCCGGGTCGAAGCCCTCGGGGTACTTGTAGTTGCCCTGCTCGTCGTACTCGGTGAGCATGCCGTACAGCGCGGGGTCGAACTCGGTGCCCTCGGGGTCGACGCCCTCGTTCGCCTGCTTCAGCGAGAGGCTGATGCGGCGACGCTCGAGGTCGATGTCGATGACCTTGACGAACACCTCGTCGCCGACCGAGACAACCTGCTCGGCGAGCTCGACGTGCTTGCCCGACAGCTCCGAGATGTGCACGAGGCCCTCGATGCCCTCTGCAACGCGAACGAACGCGCCGAAGGGAACGAGCTTCGTGACCTTTCCGGGAGCAACCTGGCCGATCGCGTGCGTACGCGCGAACACCTGCCATGGGTCTTCCTGGGTGGCCTTGAGCGAGAGCGACACGCGCTCGCGCTCGAGGTCGACCTCGAGGATCTCGACGGTGACCTCCTGGCCAACCTCGACGACCTCGGAGGCGTGCTCGATGTGCTTCCACGAGAGCTCGGAGACGTGAACGAGACCGTCGACGCCGCCGAGGTCGACGAACGCGCCGAAGTTGACGATCGACGACACGACACCCTTGCGAACCTGGCCCTTGGCGAGGTTGTTGAGGAACGTGGTGCGCGACTCGCTCTGCGTCTGCTCGAGCAGGGCGCGGCGCGAGAGCACGACGTTGTTGCGGTTCTTGTCGAGCTCGAGGATCTTGGCCTCGATCTCCTGGCCGAGGTACGGCGTGAGGTCGCGCACGCGGCGCAGCTCGATGAGCGAGGCGGGCAGGAAGCCGCGCAGGCCGATGTCGACGATAAGGCCGCCCTTGACGACCTCGATGACCGAACCGGTCACGACGCCATCGGCATCCTTGATCTTCTCGACGTCGCCCCACGCACGCTCGTACTGAGCGCGCTTCTTGGACAGGATGAGACGGCCTTCCTTGTCCTCCTTCTGGAGAACGAGGGCCTCGACCGTGTCACCGACCTGGACGACCTCGGTGGGGTCCACATCGTGCTTGATGGAGAGTTCGCGGGAGGGGATGACACCCTCGGTCTTGTAACCGACGTCGAGGAGGACCTCGTCCCGGTCGATCTTGACGACGGTGCCTTCGATGAGGTCTCCGTCGTTGAAGAACTTCAGCGTCTTTTCGACCGCGGCGAGAAAGTCTTCAGCAGATCCGATGTCATTGACGGCGACCTGCTTGGGTGCCTTGTCGGTCGTTACGATTGTCATGTAGTTAGTGCTCCAGTAAGGGCATAGATAAGGCCAGCGCAGAAGAAAAGCAGTGGATCCGCGATGGCATGCGGAAAGGACGCCGCGAATGCGACATTCCAGCTTACCGCTTCCGTCAAGTTCATACCACCGCCTCATGAGACCCTCGATTCACGCCCGACTGGGCCGCCGAGCTCGAGCGCCGTGGCATCCGGGTCACCGAGGGTGTGCTGCGCGACGAGGCGATAGCGGTGTTCGCGGCGTACGGCGCGTCGAACTCGGTGGTCTACAACGCGCGGGGCACGGGGTCGCTGCGCGACTGAGTACTGCGCTGGTTGACGATCTGCCGCACGGCGGGCTCGAGCTCGGGGTACTCGAACGCGTAGCCCGCGGCGATCAGCCGCTCGGGCACCACCCACCGGCTCTTGAGCACCAGCTCGGTCTCGGAGCGGATCAGCGCCGTTCCCACTTCCAGCACCGGCCGCGGGGCCGGCAGGCCGAACGGCACGCGCAGCACCCGTCGCAGGGTGCGCATGAGGGTGACGTTGTCGACCGGATGCGGCGAGCTCGCGTTCACGGCACCCTCGAGCTCCTCGTGCTCACGCAGGAACCGCACGATCCCCAGCACGTCGGCGATGTGGATCCAGCTGAACTTCTGCCGGCCCCACCGCGCGCGGAACTCGTGGAACGTGCCCGCGGCGACGCGGGCACGCGTGCGGAACCACGGGCCGTCGAGCTGCGGCCCGCCCAGCCCGAAGCGCACCAGGCGCAGGAGCGGCAGCAGCGCGCTGCCGTCGCCCAGCACGATCGCCATGCGCAGGGCGACCTTGCGCGTGCGCGGCGTGGGGGCCGCGGCGAGCTCCTGCTCCCAGGCCGTTGCGATCCCGACCGAGAACCCCGTGCCGATCTCCCCCGTCGACTCGGTCATCGGCCGATCCTCGGCGTGCCGGTAGATCGTCGCCGTCGAGGAGTTGATCCACAGCGTCGGTGGCACCCGGCACGCCGCGATCGCGTCACCGAGCTCGCGCGTCGTCTCGATGCGCGAGCGCAGGATCTCCGCGCGGTTGGCCGGCCCGTAGCGGCAGTTCACGCTCTTGCCCGCCAGGTTGATGAGCAGGTCGGCACCCTCGAGCAGGTCGGTGATGGCGGCGGTCTGCCCCCACGCGGCATCCGCACCGCGCCGGCCGATCAGACGGACCTCGGCGCCCTCGCTGCGGAACGCCTCCGCGAGGTCGGCGCCGATGAAGCCGGATGCCCCGGCGATGACGATGCGGTCAGCCATGGTTCTCCCTCTCCACGGCGTAGCTGAAGCTCCCCGAGTACTCGTAGATGGTGCCGAGCAGCGGCAGTGCCATGCGCAGCGACACGTGCTGCCGGCTGCCGTCGGTGCGCTCCACGAGGGTCACGCGCGGTGCGAGCACGCCGAGCGGCACCCGCACCGGCCCGAACCGGAGGTCGGCGCCCGTCGACGTGAGCACGAGCCGTCCGCCCACGACCTCGGCGTCGAACCGGGCCGAGACCAGCCCCCGCGTGCCGAGACGGTCGGTGAGCCCCGCCTTCGTGACTCCGATCTCGTCGACCATGGTGCGATCGCCGTCCGCGAACCGGAAGACGCGCGTCGCCCGCACGGTTCCCCGCGGGCCCGGGCGGTTCGTGACGGTGAACGGCACGGCGTGCTCCCACACCGGGAACACGACTCCGTCACGCGCCAGGAGCGCGTACGCCGGCCACAGCCAGCGCCGGCGCGTGCCGACGACCTCGAACACGCCCTGCCCGCGGCCGATGTAGCCCTCGGGGATCGCGCCGAAGTACGCGCGCAGCCCCGGGTCGAGCTGGGCCATGCTCGCGCCGAGCACGCGCTGCCAGGGTGACCTGCTCACGCGGTCACCGCGAGCACTCCGCGCATGTAGTCGTACTCGGTCGCGTAGATGTGCGCGGACTTCACGATGAACGTGAGCGTGCCCACCGGGCGGTCGAGGGATGCGGCGACCCGGCGTTGCAGGTCGGCGAGCTGCACGAGGTTGCCGTACCCCTTCGAGCCGAAGTCGATCGAGTGGGCGTACACCACGAGGTCCACCGCACCGGACGGGATCCAGAAGTCGAGCATGCTCACGCACGGGATGTACGTCGTGTCGAGGGTTGGCTCGAACGTCGTGATGGTCGCCGAGCGGGAGGTCGGGTCATCCGTGAGCCGGTCGATCACCCACTGCACCTGATCGGCGCCCGTGCCCGCGTAGTCGAAGAGGCGGCTGGCGTAGCTGCGCGCGTCGCCGAGCTCGGCCACGAGGTCGTGGTCGACGAAGTTGGCGCGCATCCAGGCGAGCCGCTCGGGGTTCGCGTGCGCGGCGATGAGCGGGTCATCCGGGTCAGGGTGCTCCACCACGAGCGTCGCGTGCGCGACCTCGAGGATGGGCAGGCCGTCGTACGTCGACTCCCTGCCCTCCTCGAGGATGCGCGCCGCGATACCGAGCCACGCCTCGCCGAGGGTGCCGCTCACTTCAGGAGGACCGACTTCAGGGTGTCGAGTCCGACACCGCCGAGGTCGAGCGCCTTCTTGTGGAACTCCTTGAACGAGAATGCCGCTCCGTCGCGCTTCTGCGCCCCATCGCGGATCTGCTCCCAGATGCGCTGGCCCACCTTGTACGACGGCGCCTGGCCCGGCCAGCCGAGGTAGCGGTTCACCTCGAAGCGGATGAACGAGTCGTTCATGTTGACGTTCTTGCGCATGAACTGCAGGGCGTAGTCCGCGTCCCACGTTCCCGTGCCCTCGAGGTTGGGCTTGCCGAGGTGCACGCCGATGTCGAGGACGACGCGCGCCGCGCGCATGCGCTGGCCGTCGAGCATGCCGAGACGGTCTGCCGGGTCCTCGAGGTAGCCGAGCTCCTCCATGAGCCGCTCAGCGTAGAGCGCCCACCCCTCCGCGTGGCCGCTCGTGCCACCCAGCTGGCGGCGCCACGTGTTGAGGGTCGCGCGGTTGTAGACGGCCTGGCCGATCTGCAGGTGGTGGCCGGGAACACCCTCGTGGTAGACGGTGGTGAGCTCGCGCCAGGTGTCGAACTCGGTCACGCCCTCGGGAACGCTCCACCACATGCGGCCGGCGCGCGAGAAGTCGTCGCTGGGGCCGGTGTAGTAGATGCCGCCCTCCTGCGTCGGGGCGATCATGCACTCGAGCGCCTTGACCGGGTCGGGGATGTCGAAGTGGTCGCGGCTGAGCTCGGCGACGGCGCGGTCACTGGTCTCCTGCATCCACTTCTGGAGGGCATCCGTGCCGTGCAGTTTGCGCGACGGGTCTTTCTCGAGGTGCTCGATGGCTTCTTCGACGGATGCCCCGGCCTTGATCTCCCCCGCGATGCGGGTCTGCTCGTCGACCATGCGCTGCAGTTCCTCGCGGCCCCACTCGTAGGTCTCGTCGAGGTCTATCTCCGCACCGAGGAAGTGCTTCGAGTGCAGCTGGTAGAGCTCGCGGCCGACCGCGTCATGCTCGGAAGCGGCGGGAGCCAGCTCGGTCTCGAGGAACTCGGCGAGGCGCGCGTACGCGTCTGCGGAGGCCTCGGCGCCCAAGCGCAGGTCCGAGGCGAGGCTGGCCGGTACCTCGGCACCGCCCTCGAGTGCCGCAGCACCGGTGAAGTCGAAGAAGAAGCCGAGCGGGTCGCCGTGCTTGCGCGCCTGCTGGGCGACCTCGACCACCTGGCGGCGGGCGGGGACGACCCCGTCGGCGATGCCCTTGCGCAGCGTCTCGATGTACCCGTCGATGGCGCCGGGCACGTTGCCGAGCCGCTTCGCGATGACCGACCAGTCGTTCTCGGTCGCCGTGGGCATGAGGTCGAAGATCTCGCGCACGCCCTGGGCCGGCGACGCGATGACGTTGAGGTCGCGCTCGAAGAGCTTCGCCTCGGACGACTGCACGTCGAGACCGAGCTGGTAGCTGATGTCGGTCTTCGTGACCTCATCGACCTCGTCGACGGGAGTCGCCGCATCGAGGGCCGCGAGCACCTTCTTCGCCTCGGTGATGTAGCGCTCGTGGCCGACCGGCGACAGGTCGCCGATCTCGCCGATGCGCCCGGGCAGTCCGAGCCAGATCGCGGTGTCGGGGTCGAGGTCGATCATGGTCTCGACCCAGGTCTCGGCGATCGCGTCGATCGCCGTGGGCTTGCGCGTGTCAGTCATACTCCGAGCGTAGCCCGGCGGCGCTACTCCTTGTCGAGGTCGGTGCCGAGCAGTTCTGCGAGCGAGTCGAGCGCCGCGTCTGCGCCCTCGCCCTCTGCGCTCAGGGTCACTTCCTCGCCGTGGCTGATGCCGAGCGAGAGCACACCGAGGATGCTCGCCGCGTTCACGCTCTTGCCCGCGGCGGAGGTGAGCTGCACGGGCACGCCGGCCTTGGCCGCTGCCTGCGCGAAGAGCGAGGCGGGACGGGCGTGCAGTCCGACACTGGACGCAACGGTGACTGTTCTCTCGGCCATGAATGCTCCTACGGTTCGATTGTTACTTTGATTGCTTCGCCCCTCGCCACGATGTCGATCGCGTCAAGGAGCCGGTCAAGGGGAAGGCGGTGGGTGATGAGGTCTGCGACGGGCACGGCGCCCGAGGCGATCAGCTCGAGGGCCTGCTTGTTGTGGGCGGGGCTCGAGCCGTTGACTCCGACGATCGTGAGTTCACGGTAGTGCACGAGGTTGGCATCGACGGTGATCATCGGGTGGTCTTTCGCGAGGCCGCCGAACAGGCTGAGGCGGCCGCGGCGGGCGAGCATCCGTAGACCCTGCTCCTGAGCGGTGCCGGATGCGGCCGCGGTGATGACCACGTCGGCGCCCCTGCCGCCCGTCGCCGCGAGGACCGCCTCGACCGGGTCGGTCTCGGTGGAGACGATCGTGACGTCGGGCTTGACGATCGCCGCGGCCTCCGCCAGACGCTCGCCGTTGATGTCGATGAGGATGATCGTGGCAGCGCCGCGCGAGCGTGCGAGCCGCACGTGCAGGCAGCCGATGGGCCCGGAGCCCACGATCACGACGATGTCGCCCTGACCCACGCGGGCAAGTTCCTGGCCGTTGAGCACGCACGCGAGCGGCTCCGCGAGGGATGCCTCGGCGAACCCGAGCCCGTCGGGGATGAGGTTGAGGCCGTCGACCCGGATGACCTCGTTCGGCACGATCATGTACTCGGCGAACCCGCCGGGAAACTGGTAGCCCATCGAGAGCTGGTTCTCGCAGATCGCGGGCGTGCCGGAGAGGCAGTACTCGCACGTGCCGTCCGGGATCGCCGCGATGACCTGCACGCGGTCGCCGACGGACCAACCGTCGACGCCGTCACCGACGTCGACGATCTCGCCCGCGATCTCGTGCCCCATCACCTGCGGCGGGGTCATGTTGGGGTGCCCGGAACGGAAGATCTTCACATCCGTTCCGCACGTCGAGCAGTTGCGCACGCGGATCTTGACCTCACCGGCCGAGACGTGCGGCTCCGCGACGTCCTCGAGGCGGATGTCCCCGGGGGCGTAGAACCTTGCGACCTTCAAGCTCTAGTCGTCCTCGTCCTCGGACTCGAGAAGTGCGTAGACCTGCTCGACGGTCGTCGCGGCGCGGAGCGCTGCGGCCTTGTCGGGGTCCATGAGCACAGTCGCGAGCTGCGACAGCAGGGCGATGTGGCCGTTGTCCTTCGCGGCGATGCCGAACGCGAGACGCACGTCGTTGCCGTCCCAGTCGACACCGTCGGGGAAGCGCACGAGCGAGAGGGCATCGGACTTGACCGACTCCTTCGCCGCGAGGGTGCCGTGCGGAATCGCCACGCCCTCGCCCATGAAGGTCGACACGGAGTTCTCGCGGTCGATCATGGCGTCGATGTAGGCGTCGTCGATGGCACCGACGGCCTTGAGGCCCGCGCCGGCCTGGCGGATTGCGTCATCCCGGCTGGTCGCGGAGGCGTCGAGGGTGATCGACGCCTCCGCGAGCAGCTCGGTGAGCGGCTTCTGCTCGTCAGCCACGCTCAGACCTCGAGGGTGGTGCCGTTTTGAATGGCTTTGACGAGCGCGGCAACCTTGGGGTCACCCAGGAACAACTGGAACGGGATGACGGGAATGTCGGGAACGACACTCCTCGCCCGGTTCGCGAGGTTGCTCTGGGTGACCACCACATCGGCGTCGCTCGGAATGTGGGCCACGGGCGAGTGCTCGACCGTGACTCCGTTCTTCGCGAGTTGCTTCTTGAGCGTGCTGGCGAGCATGACACTGCTGCCCATGCCAGCGTCGCACGCAACGATCAGCTTCTTGATGCTGGATCCGTCGATGGTTGCCATTGCTGTTCTCCTTTGTTGGGACCTGGTTCGAGGCTACGCCGAAGCGGGCGCGGCCTTCGAGGCCTTCTTGTTGGCGGACGACTTCTCCTGCGCTGCCTCGAGGTCGAGTTCCGCGTCCACGGCGCTCTCCTTGCGGCCGAAGCCGAGCAGGAGCGCACCCACGATGAACGTGATACCGGCCGAGATGATCACGCCGAGCATGATCAGCACGATCTGGTCAGGAGGCGACACGAATGCCCAGGCGATGATGCTGCCGGGCGACGCCGGGCCGACGAGGCCGAGGCCGAAGATCGACTCCCACAGCACGCCCGAAGCGCCACCGACGATCGCCGCGATGACGAGGATCGGCTTCATGAGCACGTAGGGGAAGTAGATCTCGTGGATGCCACCGAGGAAGTGCACGACCATGGCGGCCGGAACCGTGGGGCGGATCGCGCGCGGGCCGAACAGCAGCATTGCGGTGAGGATACCGAGGCCGGGGCCGGGGTTCGATTCGATCATGAAGAAGATCGACTGGCCAGCGCCGGCCGCCTGCTCGACACCCAGCGGCGTGAAGACACCGTGGTTGATCGCGTTGTTGAGGAACAGCACCTTTGCCGGCTCAACGACGATCGACACGAGCGGCAGCAGGCCGGTGTTGACGAGCCCGTTGGCGAGCGCGCCGAGACCCTGCGTGATCCAGAACGTGATCGGGCCCACGACGTACAGGCCGACGACCGCCATTGCGCCACCGATGATGCCTGCGGCGAAGTTGTCGACGAGCATCTCGAAGCCGCCCTTGACCTTGCCCGCGATGGCATTGTCCCAGAGCTTCAGGAGCCATGCGGTCAACGGGCCGAGCACGAACGCCGCGAGGATGGTCGGGCCGATGTCCGCGATCGAGGCGGGCGGGGCCGTCTCCTCACCGTTGAGCGAGATCGGGGTCAGCTGGAGCGCAACCGGTGCGAGCATCGCACCGATGAGCGCCACCGCGCCGACCGCACCACCGCGGTGGCCGTAGACGCGCGAGCCACCCGTGAAGGCGATCAGGATCGGGATGAGGATCACGATCAGCGGACCGACGATCGAGCTGATCTGGGTGCTGACTTCGGTCTGCGTACCCGCGATCCGGTTCACCCAGCCATCCGGGATGAACAGGGTCGTGATCAGGCCGAATGCGATGAACGCACCCAGGTTGGGCATGACCATGCCCGCAAGGAAGGCACCGAACCGTTGCACGACTGCGCGTGCTCCGGTACCGGTGACCGCCGGTGTGTAATCAGTCATGAGAGTGGGTACTCCTTCGTACTTTCGTTGTGTGGGTGGGGGTGATTCAGCTGGCCACGAGTGGCCGATCCAGATCTGGCTGCCACACCAGCTGGACATTTGCGAAGTCGATGTCACCGGGGCCGGGAACCGCGGTACCGGGCAGGGAGGCCGCGGCGGCGCCCCACGCGAGCGCCTCGAGCAGCGCCGCATCGACATCCGTCTCATCGACGGAGAACTTGGAGAGGAAGCCCGCGAGGAAGCTGTCGCCGGCCCCCACGGTGCTGCGCGGGCGCTCGACGTGGGACTCCCCCACGATGACGCCGCCCGGACCGACGAGAACGGCGCCGTCGGAGCCGAGGCTCACGAGAACGATCTCCACCCCCAGGTCACGGACGCCCTTCGCAGCGTCGATGACCTCGGAGATGGAGTCGAGTGGCCGCCCGGCGACTTCGGCGAGCTCCGCGCGGTTGGGCTTGATGAGCCGGGGGCGCGCGGCGAGCGAGGCCACGAGGGCATCGCCGCTCGTGTCGATGGCGAGGTTGATGTCTGCCCGGGTGAGGCTCGCCGCGAGGGTGAGCAGGTTCTCGGGCGTGAAGTCGGGCGGAACACTCCCGCTGATGACGACCCAGTCCCCCGCGCTCACTGCCGAGCCGACGGCGTCGGTGAGAGCGGTGAGCTCATCGGCGCTCAGGGGCGATCCGGGCTCGTTGAGCTTGGTGACGGTGCCGTCGGCCTCCGACACCGTGATGTTCGAGCGGGTGCGGCCGCCCACGGGCACGAACCGGGCAGCGACGGATGCCGCATCCAGCAGTTGCGCGAGCTCGGCGCCCTCGCCGCCGCCCACCGGCAGCACGGCGACGCTCGGCACGCCGTTCGCGGCCAGCGCTCGGGTGACGTTCACACCCTTGCCGCCCGCCTCGAGCGTGGGCTCGGATGTGCGCAGCACGGCACCGCGCTCGAAGCTCTCGACCTCGAGAGTGCGGTCGAGGCTCGGGTTGAGGGTGACGGTCACGATCACACGACCACGACCCTCGGGCCGGCGTTCTCGATGTCCTCGGCGAGTTCGACATCGAGCTCGACGTCGGTGATCACGGTGTCGATGTCGCTGAGCGGGGCGACGCGAGCGAAGTCCTCGCGGCCGAACTTGGTGTGGTCGGCGAGCACGACCGTGCGGCGGGCGGCGTCGATGAGCGCGCGCTTCACGCTCGCCTCGGCCAGGTCGGGCGTGGTCAGCCCGCGCTCGACGCTGATGCCGTTGGTGCCCATGAACGCCACGTCGGCGAACACGTCGGCGATCTGCGCGCGCGTCCAGTCCCCGACCGCCGCGAGGGTGCGGCCGCGCACGACGCCGCCGAGCAGGTGCAGATTGATGTTGGGGCGGGAGATCAGGATGCTCGCCACCGGGATCGAGTGTGTGACGACGGTCAGCTCGCGGTCGGTGGGCAGCAGCTCGGCCAGCCGGACGGTCGTCGTGCCGGCGTCGAGGATCACGGATCCGCCATCGGGCAGCTCCTCGAGTGCCGCGCGTGCGATGCGCTCCTTCTGGCCGGCCGCATGCACCTCGCGGTCGGCGACTCCGGGCTCGATGCCCATGCGCTCGACCGGGATCGCCCCGCCGTGGACGCGGCGCAGTACGCCGCGGCGCTCCAGGGCGGTGAGGTCACGGCGAACCGTCTCCGGGGTGACGGACAGGTCACGGGCAAGTCCGGCAACGTCCACGCGCCCCTGGGCGCGTGCCGTCTCCAGGATCTGCTGGTGACGCTCCGGTGCGTACAATCCGACCTCGTTGTCAGTTCAAAACGGACAAACCAAATGTGGTTCTGGCTTTATGTAAGTCCGTTTGTGTCCGCTTGTCAACTCACGGCCAATTTTCAGGTTTCGGCGAGTCGCGCGGTGGAGCTTGATAGCGCCAGCGATTCGCGACCCAGCGCCGAGCGAGCCTGCGAGTGAGGATCCGGCG
>CAIXMB010000074.1 GCA_903920435.1 uncultured Actinomycetes bacterium | reverse complement strand
GTCGACCCCGTGCTCGTGCGCCGCCAGGTCGGCATGGTGTTCCAGCGCCCCAACCCGTTCCCCCCGATGTCGAT
Source organism: uncultured Actinomycetes bacterium (assembly GCA_903920435.1). Classification (GTDB taxonomy): domain Bacteria; phylum Actinomycetota; class Actinomycetes; order Actinomycetales; family Microbacteriaceae; genus Rhodoglobus. Next base: position 18,935 of record CAIXMB010000074.1, on the reverse strand, counting down.
CCGCGACAACGTGCTCGCCGGCGTGAAGCTCAACAACCGCCGCATGTCGAAGAACGCCGCCGACGAGCTCGTCGAGAAGTCGCTCCAGGGCGCCAACCTCTGGAACGAGGTCAAGGACCGCCTCGCGCTCCCGGGCTCCGGCCTCTCGGGCGGTCAGCAGCAGCGCCTCTGCATCGCGCGCGCGATCGCCGTCTCCCCCGAGGTGATCCTCATGGACGAGCCGTGCTCGGCCCTCGACCCGATCTCGACGCTCGCGATCGAGGACCTCATCGAGGAGCTCAAGCAGGAGTACACGATCGTCATCGTGACCCACAACATGCAGCAGGCGTCGCGCGTCTCCGACAAGACGGCGTTCTTCAACATCGCCGGCACCGGCAAGCCCGGCAAGCTCATCGAGTACGACGACACCGTCACGATGTTCTCGAAGCCGTCGGTGCAGGCCACCGAGGACTACGTCTCCGGCAAGTTCGGTTGATCGTCGCTCTCTGACGTGAACGCCCTCGGGATTCCCGGGGGCGTTCGTCGTTGCGGGTCCGACACGGGGCCTCGAGCTCGGTGCCTTGACCAGCGCCATACATTGGGCAGGATCGCTGACAAATGTATGGCCCTGGTCAAGGAGGTCACGGCCGTCCCGGCGGCCGAATCGCAGCTACGGGTGTTGTGCCGCTCGGGCCGGAACAGCTACCGCTTGATCTCCACGAGCACGACCCAGGCGTTGAGCACCGAGACGGCGATCGCCGTGAGGGTGCCGACGGCGATACCGATCGCCCCCTCCGGGTGCCCCGCGAGCAGCGCCAACCCGCCGACCACGAAGGCAAGGCCGGGGATGAGTTGCACCGACGTCTTGACGAGCTTCTGCGCTAGCGAGGCGCCGGGTGCACGGATGACCCGCACCATCGAGTCCGCGGCGAAGAACACCGCGATGCCGCCGAAGACCACGAGCTCGATACCGAAACCTGCGACAGGTTGCGGTACGAGCCCCGCCAGGCACGCGATGGTGGACATCACGAGCAGCGCGATACCCGCTGCCGCCCGTGAGGTCATACCGGGGATCGAGATGATGAGCTCGACGCTCACCGACATCGCCACGATGATCAGACCGGCCAGTGCTGCGCATGCCCCGGCGGCGGCGACGAAGAAGTCAGACCACTCGCTCATCGCACGAGCATCCCCACGACGAAGACGACGAGCACGAGGCCGACGAGCAGGTCGGTCGCGAGCGCCAAGAGCTCTTTGGAGTTCTTGCCCTTCTTGGCGATGTGCCGAAGCCCGGCGGCGGTGAGGAAGATCGCGGGCACGATGGCGACGGGCACCGCCCATCCGCTCACCCACGCGCCCGCGATCGAGGCGGCGCCGATGCCGAGGTTCGCGAAGCCGAGCTCCTGCACGACCAGGTTCGCCGCGGCGGTCGTCTCGCCGAGGATGTTCTGCGCCGTGAACTGCGGCCGGATGACCTGGCTCACGCCCGCGACGAACAGCCGCACACCGGCACCCCAGAACAGGAACCACTTGCCCACGACGAACAGAAGGTCGGCGTTGCCCTGCGCGACCGCGAGCTCGACCGCGATCGAGGCGAGCGGGGCAACGACCATCAGACCGATGACCATCACGAAATACATGAGGTAATTACTACCGCATGACCGCGGCGATCGGAACGCTCCTACGCGCTCGCGATCACGAGCACCGGGTCGGTGGTCGGCTGCTGCGATCCGCCGTGCGGCTCGACCGTCACTCCAACGGCGTCGCCGTGCAGCATCGAGCCCTCGAGCACCTGCCACATCGCGCCGTCGGAGCCGACGGTGAAGGTGCCCGCCGGGCGGGCGCCGTCTGCGTTGATGTACCAGAGCTCGTAGACCTTGTCGGAGGGCAGCGCGTTCATGCCCTTGATGATGAGGGCCGCCGACTTGAGGCTCGACGAGTAGACGAGCGTCGCGCTGCCGCCACCGGCGACCGTGCCCTTGAGGCTGGTCGCGTCATCCGCCGACTGGATCGCCGCGAGTTGGTTCGCCGCGGCCTGCTGCGTCACGCCGGTGCTGATCGCGTTGACGGCGACCCCTCCACCGAAGATGAGCGCTGCGGCAGCCGCAACACCGATGACGGCATTGAGCGGTTTCTGGAACCAGCGCGCCTGCGCCTTGGACTGCGCGCGGCCGGCGAAGCGGGCATCCGGCACAGCGGCGACGGATGCCACGGGCTCGCGCTCGAGCTGCGGGGTTGTGGCGATCTGCGCCATGATGCTGGCCTTGACCGCGGCCGACGGAGTCTCGGGGTCGACGGCCAGGCCGAGGAGCACCGCGGTGTCCGCGAGCTCGATCGACTCGTTGCGGGTCTCCTCCGACTCGGCGAGGTGCGCCTCGAAGGCCTTCGCCTCGTTCTCGTCGAGGGCGTGGAGCGCGTAGGCGCCCGACAGGTTTGCGACGTCGTGCTTACGGGGAGTCACGAGGTCACCCCCAATTCATCGCGCAGGCGGATCATGCCGTCGCGCAGTCGAGTCTTGACCGTGCCGATGGGCACGGAGAGCATCTCCGCCACTTCGCTGTGACTGTAGCCGCCGTAGTACGCGAGGGAGACAGCCTGGCGCTGCAGTTCGGTAAGTCGTGTCATGGCTTTCTCCACCCTTTCATGCTCGATGCGGACTTCAATGGTCTCGGATACGTTGTCGTAGTCAACCTTGTGATCGCGAATTCCGATACGGGTATCGCGATCGCGGGACGACTGCGAAGACCTCACCCTGTCCACCGCGCGGCGGTGAGCCATGGTGAGAACCCACGTTGTCGCTCCTCCCTTATTCGGATCGAAGCGCGTAGCGGTTTGCCAGATCTCGAGGAAAACCTCCTGCAGCACCTCCTCCGACTGCGCGTGATCACGCAGCAGTCGCTTGATGAGGCCGAAGACCCGGGGCGACAGGACATCGTAGAGCTCGGAGAACGCGCGCTGATCGGCGTTGGCCACGCGCTCCAGAAGGTCTTGAAGTCGGGCGGCGGGGGCTTGGCCCTCGGCCGTCACGTCGTTATCAGCGGGCACAGTCTCCAGCATGACAGCAAACCTCTCGACCTCTTGGGCTATTGACAGGAGGTTCGGAGGAGGCATCGTCACCGGATTGGTGCCGGGTAGTGCCGGGCCGCGGAACGCCTCTCGGCGCAAGGCCGCTCGAAGCGGCTATTAGTGGAGCCCGGGGTTACCACGGCCCGGCTCAGCTATTTTACGGTGCAGGATGAGCTAGTGCGCACACCCCGGGTTCTCATCGTCGGCGCCGGCATCGCGGGCATCGCCTGCGCCCGGGCCCTGCTCGCGGAGGGTGTAACGCCGCGGGTCGTCGATCGCGGCCGCGTGCCGGGCGGCCGGATGGCGAGCCGCACGATCAACGGGCGCATCGTCGACCTCGGTGCGGCGTATTTCACCGCCGAGCCGGGATCGGGCTTCGAGGGGGTCGTCGCCGGGTGGGTCGAGCGGGGCCTCGCGCGGCCGTGGACCGACACCGTCGCGGTCGCCGGGCCGGGCGGCATCGAGCGGCACAGCACGGGGCCGGTGCGCTATGCGGCGGGCGGCGGACTGCGCAGCCTCGTGGTCGATCTGGCACGGGGCGTCGAGGTCGAGCAGTCCGTCACCGTCGAGCACGTTGCGGGCGGCGACGTCGACGGCGAGCGCTACGACACCGTCGTGCTCGCGATGCCCGAACCGCAGGCGCGGCGGCTGCTCGGGGCATCCGTGCTCGGCGAGTCCCTGGCCGAGCCGTGGGTGCCGAGCATCGCGGTCGTGCTCGAGTGGGCCGACCGCGCCTGGCCGCAGTTCCACGCGGCGTTCGTCAACGGTTCGGCCGAGCTGACCTCGCTCGCCGACGACGGCGACCGCCGCGGCGACGGAGCCGCGGTGCTGGTCGCCCACACCACCGCCGAACTCGCGCGCGAGCACCTCGCCGAGCCCGACGGCGCCCTCCCTGCGGCCACGGCGGCGGTGCAGCGCCTGCTCGGACTACCGGATGCCCCGCTGCACGCGGTAGCCCACCGCTGGAGTTTCGCGCGGCCGGCGGTGCAGCATCCGGAGCCGTTCTGGCTGGAGGGCGGCATCGGGGTGTGTGGCGACGCGTGGGGCGAGCGGTCATCCGTGGCGACGGCCTGGGCTTCGGGCGACGCACTCGGGCGGGCGATCGCTGCCGCGGGGATGTAAGACTCTCGGTATGAGCGCATCCGCCCGCATCGCCGTCATCGGCGGCTCCGGCCTCTACTCCCTCTTCGACGGCGCCGAGCCGTTCGCCGTCGACACCCCCTACGGCCCGGCGAGCGTCACGGTCGGCTCGCTGGGCGGCAGGGATGTCGCGTTCCTCCCCCGCCACGGCGGCGGGCACTCGGTGGCTCCGCACCAGATCAACTACCGCGCGAACATCTGGGCGCTGGCCTCCCTCGGCGTGACGGCGATCGTGTCCACTGCGGCCGTGGGCGGGGTCAACCCCGACTACCCCGCCGGCACTCTCGTGCTCACCGACCAGTACCTCGACCGCACCAACGGCCGGGCCGACACGTTCTACGACGACGGGCCCGTGCTGCACCTCCCCTCGGCCGACCCGTTCTGCCCGACCCTGCACACCGCGGCGGTCGACGCCCTGGGCGACACCGCGCGCGACAGCGGCACCGTCGTGGTGATCCAGGGGCCGCGCTTCTCGACGCGCGCCGAGTCGCAGTGGTTCCGCGCGGCCGGGGCCGACATCGTCAACATGACCCTCTACCCCGAGGTGCCGCTCGCAGCCGAGCTCAACATCGGCACGATCAACCTCGCCGTCGTCACCGATGCCGACGCAGCACCAGCCGATGAGGCGCTCAGCGCCGAACTGGTATTCGCGCGCTTCGCGGAAGCCCAGCCGCGCATCATCGCGGCACTGCACCTGCTCGTCGCTGCGATCCCCGACGACTACGAAGGACGGCAGCTCATGAACCCCACGGACGTAGCCCGCGTGCTCGCGAAGCCCGCGGCATGACGCTGCTCGTCACGGGCGGCGCCGGGTTCATCGGCGGGGCCATCGTCGCGGCGGCACTCGACGCCGGGCACGACGTTCGCGTGCTCGACTCGCTCCGAGCCGACGTCCACGGCGGCGCGGTGACCCTCGACCCGCGAGTCGACTTCCGGCACGCGGACGTCAGGGATGCCGCGGCCGTCGCCGAAGCGCTCGAGGGCGTCGACGCGGTCTGCCACCAGGCGGCCAAGGTCGGGCTCGGCGTCGACTTCTCCGACGCCCCCGACTACGTCTCCTCGAACGAGCTCGGCACCGCCGTGCTGCTCGCCGCGATGACGGCCGCGGGCGTCGACCGGCTCGTGCTCGCGAGCTCGATGGTCGTCTACGGCGAGGGGGCGTACTCCGGCCCCCACGGGGTCGCGCGCCCTGCACCCCGGGCCGTCGCCGACCTCGAGGCCGGACGGTTCGACCCGCTCGACGCCGACGGCAACGCGCTCGAGCCGCAGCTGATCACCGAGGACGCGCTGCTCGACCCGCGCAACGTCTACGCCTCGACGAAGCTCGCGCAGGAGCACCTGGCGAGCTCGTGGGCGCGCGCGACGGGCGCGTCGGCCGCGGCCCTGCGGTACCACAACGTCTACGGGCCCGGCATGCCGCAGAACACGCCGTACGCCGGCGTGGCCTCGCTCTTCCGCTCGGCGGTACAGCGCGGTGAGGCGCCGCGCGTGTTCGAGGACGGCGCTCAACGCCGCGACTTCGTGCACGTGCGCGACGTGGCATCCGCGAACATCGCGGCGCTCGGGTGGACGGCGGGCGGCCCGGGATTCCGCGCGTTCAACGTCGGCAGCGGCACCGTGCACACGATCGGCGAGCTCGCGGAGCAGGTGAGCCTGCACTCCGGCGGGCCCGCACCGGTGATCACGGGCGAGTACCGGTTGGGCGACGTGCGGCACATCACCGCGGCATCCGAGCGCATCATGACCGAGCTGGGCTGGGCGCCGAGCGTCGACTTCGAGAGCGGCATGCGCGAGTTCGCGACTGCGCCGCTGCGGGCGGCGGTGTCGTGATCGAGGTCGATGTCGTGCTCCCCTGCCTCAACGAGGAGGGCGCGCTGCCCTGGGTGCTCACGCGCCTGCCCGAGGGCTATCGCGCGATCGTGGTCGACAACGGCTCGACGGATGCCTCGGCGCAGGTCGCCCGCGACCACGGCGCCCTCGTCGTCACCGAGCCACGGCGCGGGTTCGGGTCGGCCGCGCACGCCGGCCTGCTGGCGGCCACGGCTCCCCTGGTGGCGTTCTGCGACGCCGATGCGTCGATGGATCCCCGCGACCTCCCGCTCGTCGTGACCCCGGTGGCCGACGGCGCCGCCGACCTCGTGCTCGGGCGGCGCAGGCCCACGACGAAGGGCGCCTGGCCCCTGCACGCGCGGGTGGCGAACCGCGCCCTCGCGCTGCTCATGCGGCGCGCGACGGCGGTTCCCCTGCACGACCTCGGGCCGATGCGCGCCGCCCGCCGGGAGGCGCTGCTCGCACTCGATCTGCAGGATCGGCGCAGTGGTTATCCGCTGGAGATCGTGCTCAAGGGGCACGCCGCGGGCTGGCGGATCCTCGAGGTGGATGCGCCGTACTCGCCCCGCATCGGCCGCTCCAAAGTCACCGGAACGGTGCGCGGCACGATCACCGCGATAACGGATATGTCGCGCCTCCTTTCCGAACAGCGCAGGGCTCCGAATACGGCGTATGACCACCCTCGTCGTGATAGCCAAGGAACCGATTCCGGGCCGCGTTAAGACGCGTCTGCACCCCCCGCTCAGCTACGAGCAGGCCGCAGAGCTCGCTGCGGCGTCGATCGACGACACCCTCGGGTCGATGCGCGCCGTGCCCGCGAGCCGGCGCATCCTCCTGTTCGACGGCGACTGCGCGCCGGAGAGCGCGCACGGCTACGAGGTCATCCCCCAGGTGGCGGGCGACCTCGACGAGCGGCTGGGTGCGATCTTCGACCTGGTGGACGGGCCCATGGTCCTGATCGGCATGGACACGCCCCAGGTGACCGCCGGGCACCTCACCCGCGTCTTCTACGACTGGCCCGACAGCGTCGACGCCTGGCTCGGCACCGCGTCGGACGGCGGCTGGTGGGCGCTCGCGATGCGCAAGGCCGACGGCGCGCTGCTGCGTGGCGTGCCGACCTCGCGCGATGACACCGGTGAGCTGCAGAAGGCCAGACTCCTGGCGGCGGGCCTGACGGTGGGAACACTGCCGATGCTCACCGACGTCGACACCATCGACGACGCCCTCGAGGTCGCGGCCGATGCGCCCCTCGGCCGATTCGCCTCCACGCTCGCCGGGTTCATGCCCGCTCTCTCGTTGAAGACCGCTTCATGAGCCTCACCTCCACCGCCGCCTTCGGGGCCGGCGGCTCCGAGCCCTACGCCCACGCCCTGCGCGGGGGCGTGGGCGAGTTGCTGTTCCTGCGCAACGCGTCGTCTAGCGCCTCCACGACGATGGACGTCTCCCGCTGGAGCGCCGACGCGGATGCCGCAGACCTCAGCCTCCTCGCGAGCGTCGACGGCCCCGTGCTCGACATCGGCTGCGGGCCGGGTCGCATGGTTCGGGCCGCTCGCGACCTGGGCCTGGTCGCACTCGGGATCGACATCTCGCGCGACGCCGTTCGGCACGCGCGCAGGCTCGGCGGCTCCTTCGCCGAGGTCTCGATCTTCGGCGAGGTGCCGCACGAGGGCCTGTGGCAGACCGCCCTGCTCGTCGACGGCAATATCGGCATCGGAGGGGACATCAGCCAGCTCCTCGAGCGCTCCGCCGGACTGCTGAGGGAGAGCGGCGAGATCCTCATCGAGCTCGACGCCCGCCACGACCACGAGTCGCGCTACACCGGCGAGGTGCTCGATGCGCGCGGCCGTCGCAGTGCGTCGTTCCCGTGGGCCGAGATCGGCCGCGACCGGCTCATCGCTCTCCTGCCCGCGCTGAGCCTGCGCCTCGCCGACCACTGGATGGTCGACGGCCGCAGCTTCTGCCGCCTGGCCAAGCTCGCTGGTTGACTAGGCCGCCCCGGCCGTATCGAAACCGCCGCGCACGGCTCCGCGCGAAAGCCGTTCCGCCAACTCAGGAGATTTGTAAGGTCGACCGCCCAATGTCCTGAGTTGGCGGAATGGCGGGACGGCGAGGGTCGGTTCCCGACGCTTCTCGCGCGGGAGCCCGAGTCGGTCCGGTGTTTCGATACGCGCGCCAGAGCGCGCTACTCAACCCGCTAGGCGCGTCGGCGGCGGGTCACGAGTGCTACGGCGATCGCGGCGGCGGTGACCACAGTGAGGGCAGCGTAGAAGAGCGCGAGGTTGAGTCCGTAGTTCAGGGGCAGGATCGTGGGGTTGGCGGAGCCGATCGCCTGCTTGAGGATCTCGGGCACGACGATCGCGGTGAAGATCGCTCCGATCACGAGAGCCGCCTGCAGGATCGCGATCACCACGGCCGGGATGCGCCGGCCCGCGCGCCGCATCACGGTGCTCACCCCGAATACCGCCATCGCGGCGATGCCGTCGTGCACGATGAGGGCGCCGATGAACCAGGCAAGGATGCCGAGGTAGCGCTCGGGCTTCACGTCCATGAGCAGTACTACGCCGCCCACCGCCAGGAGGCCGACGCCGAACACGATCAGCCCCACCTGCCAGCGCTGCACCGCGGTCAACGGCGGGCGCTTCGACGACCCGAACCACGGCGACGTCACGAGAGCACCTCCAACGAGCTCAGCCACTTGGTCTGCAGCACACCCGGGCGGGCAGGGGCGATGATGCGGGCCGGATACCCGTGGTCGATGTCGAGCACCTCACCGCCCAGTCGCAGCGCGACGAGGGTGAGCTCGTCCCGCACGAAGTTGGGCTGCATGTGGGTGACGGCGTAGCTGCTGTTCTGCTCGAGGCTCGTGATCTTGACCGTCGCCGAGCTGTCGGCGCCGACCGTGTCGACGAGGTCGCTCAGTCGCGGGCCCGTCCATGTGGCGTACTGGCTCCAGCCCTCGACACAGGCGATGGGGAGCACGACTTCGTGCTGCGGCATCGCGGTGAGGTCCGCGTAGCTGAACGACGTGCTCGCGGTGCCGTTGACGACCGTGAGCCGCCAATCGGGCGACGTGGCGGTCTCGAGCACCTTCGCCTTCGCCGCCGTGCGGTTCACCGGCAGCCCCTGCGGACCGGTGTCGTTCTTGCGGGGGGCGAAGAGGTTCGTCGCGTCGAGCACGCGGAACGACTGCCCGGCCGTGAGAGTCACGAGAGCCGCCGACACGACACCGACCGCGGCGAAGAACCCGCGGCGGCTCGTGGTGGCGTCCCGGGGCTCTGGGGTCTTGTCGATCCACGCGAAGATGCGGCCCGTCACGCCGGCGGACTGCGGCTTGCCGGTGAGCCGGCGCAGCTCGTCGGGCACGTCGAGGTGGGCATCCGGGTCATCCGGGTCTGGGGCGTATCCGGTCGGGCTCTTGCGCCAGTGCTTCGAGATGGTCGAGAGCTTCACGCCGATGTGGATCGCGAGCGAGCCGATCACCACGAACGAGAGCGCGAAGTGCGTCTGGCGGAACGGGAACGGGAAGAGCGCGTACCACTGGTAGGTGTTGAGCAGCCCGATGGTGATCTGCACGAGCGAGGCCGCGACGAAGAGGGCAATCGACGCCCGCTCGAGGAAGTGCGGGAACGACCGCACCGGCGGCGTCTGGAACAGCTCGGGGAAGACCGCGTAGAGCTTGGCGAAGATGAGCGGGAAGCACAGGATGCCCGCGGTGATGTGGATGCCCTGCGACACCTGGTACAGCCACACCGGTCGGGTGAGGAAGACCATGCCGGGCAGCGGATCCTGGATGAAGTGGCTGTAGAGCCCGGTGCCGAAGCACAACAGGAAGGCGATGGCCAGCAGCCTGCCGATCACCACGGCCGTGCGCGGGTTGCGCGACGGCGCGGCAAGGGAGTGCCGCATCTGGTGCAGCAGTCGCTGCACTTGCCACTTCACGAGCACGCGGGCGACCCCCTTGGTCTGTGCCGAACTCTACCGGTGCGAAGTATTCGGAACCCTGCCCCGATCCGACAGGATGAGCACATGCGCACTGTTCTCACCGCGATCACGCTCGCAGCAATCGCGGTGCTCACCGCCCTGTCGGTGACGGTTCTGCCCTACTACGACGACAAGTCGGGCAGGCTCCTGCCGCTGCCGCTCATGACCATCGCGCTGTGGCTGCTCTTCGGTGTCGCGTTCGTGCTGCTGCGCCGCGTGCCGGTGCGGGCGGCGATCGTGCTGGTGCTCGCCGGGTCCGTCGCGATCGGTGGCGCCGCCATGGCCGGCCCGCCCAACACGAGCACCGACTCGGCCCGCTACGCGTGGGACGGCATCGTGCAATCCGCGGGCATCTCGCCCTACGACTACGCCCCCGCCGACCCCGCGCTGCGGGAGCTGCGCCCGGAGTGGCTTTTCCCCACCCCCGTGCTCGACGCCGACGGCAAGTGCATCGGGTCGCGCATCATGACCGTCAAGGAGCCCGGCACCGGCGAGGTGCTGTGCACCGCGATCAACCGCTCCAAGGTCACCACCATCTATCCGCCCGCGAGCGAGATCGTCTTCGCGGGCGTGCGGCTCGTGCTGGGGCCCGGTCCGCAGTACTGGCCGCTCCAGCTCGTCGGCCTGCTGCTCTCGCTCGCGACGACGGTCGTGGTGCTGCGTGCGCTCATCGCCCGCGGTCGCGACCCGCGCTGGGCGGCCCTGTGGGGCTGGTCGCCCCTCGTCGCGACCGAGGCGATCACCAACTCGCACATCGACGTGCTCGGCGCGTTCCTCGTCGTCGTCGCCACGCTGCTCGCGTCGAGCCGCCGGCCGTGGCTCGCGGGCGTCGCCCTCGGCGCCGCGATCTCGGCCAAGCTCATCCCCGCGCTCGGCGCCGTCGCCCTCATCAGGCGCAACCCGGTCAAGGTGCTCGTCGCCGCCGTCGGCACGTTCGCCCTCCTCTACGTGCCCTACGTGCTCGCGAGCGGCATCGGCGTGCTCGGCTACCTGCCCGGCTACCTGAGCGAGGAGGGCTACTCGAGCGGCACGCGCTTCATCCTCGTGTCGGCGGTCGTGCCGGGTATCGCGGCGACGATCATCTCGCTCGTGCTCCTGGCGCTGCTCGCGTTCATCGTGTGGTTGAAGGCGAACCCGGATGACCCGTGGCTGGCGCAGCTCGTCATGATCGGCGGCGCCCTGCTCATCGTGACCCCGCGCTACCCGTGGTACGCGCTGCTGCTCGTGCCCATGATCGCGATGACGGGACGGTGGGAGTGGCTGGCCGTTCCGCTCGCGCTCACCGAGCGGCTGCTGTTCCCGCCCGTGGAGTGGGCACGGCTCACGGTCGGCATCGCGATCGTGTTCATCGTGTGGGTGTCGCTGCGCCGCGCCGGGCCGGGAGCGGTGTCGCGCGTGGTCGGGAGGCTGCGGCATCCGGTGCGATTTATAACAGAACGGTAACAGACCAATCGCTTGTCTGGAGTGGGCCGAACACCCATCACGACCAAGGGCACGACCCGCAGTCACCATCCAAACAAGGGATAGATAGCCATGCGCACCATTTCGAAGATCACCATCGGACTCGTTTCGGCGAGCCTCTTGGTCGGCGGCCTCGCTGGCTGCTCGACCGCTACCAGCACCCCGGAGGAGTCCACGGCTCCTTCCGTCGCTGCCGACCCGGAGCCGATCGCCTCGATCCCCGCTCTCGAGGGCATCGACACGCAGGTCACGCTCGACCAGGGCTTCGTTGACGCCCTCACGAGCCTCGGCCTCACCCCCGGAGTCACGGGAACCGCGACGCTCGTCGACGGCGCCCTGCACTTCCCGATCACCGGTGGCAACGTCGACTACTACGACCCCGAGGCCAAGTACCGCCCGTACGTCCAGGGTGAGATCGACCACGACGGCTCCGGCATCACGCTGACCGGTGGCGACACCGTCGTCGGCCTGAGCGACTTCAAGATCGACCCCGGAACCTCGCGCCTGACCGGTACCGTCACGGCCAACGGTGAGCTCGTCGCCAACGACGTGTTCATCTTCAACCTCGACGGTTCTACCCTCAAGCCGCTGCAGACGGACGCCGATGGCAACGCCGTGCTCGAGGGCACCCGCGTTCTCATCAGCACCGACGCTGCTGCTCTGCTCAACAAGACCTTCAACACCGACGCCGTGACGGACACCCTCCTCGTCGGCATCGCGAAGATCACGGCGCACGCCAAGTAACTGGCAGCCGCCACTCGGGAGGCCCGCTGCGCCACAAGCGCCGCGGGCCTTCCTGCTTCTGCCCCACACCCCTTTCTCGCAGACTTCTCTCGCAGACTGGAGAGCACCGTGACCACGATCGTCGCCCCGCGCCTCTCCGCACCCGCCTTCCCCTCGCCGCTGCGCCACCGGGCGGTCGCCCCGATCGCCATAGCGCTCCTGGGCATCGCGATCTCCGTCACCGGCATCGGCATCCCGTCGATCTGGTACGACGAGGCCGCCACGATCATCTCGACCACGCGCTCGTGGTCGCAGCTCTGGGCCGAGCTCGGCAACGTCGACGCCGTGCACGGCCTGTACTACGCGATCATGCACATCGTCATCGAGGTGTTCGGCTACTCGCCGGTCGTGCTCCGGATGCCCAGCGCCCTCGCCGTGGGCGGGGCCGCCGCCCTCGTGGTCGTCCTCGGCCGCCAGCTGTCGCGCTCGCACCTCGGAGTCATCGCCGCCGTCGTTTTCGTCTTCCTGCCGCGCATCACGTGGGCGGGCACGGAGGGCCGCTCGTACGCGATCACCGCGCTGCTCGCCGTGGCCCTGACCGTCGTCTTCGTCAGGGCGCAGTCCAGCCACCACCGCCGCTGGTGGGTCGGCTACTCGGCCCTCGCCGCGCTCTCCGGCGCCATGTTCATCTACCTCGCGCTCGTCGTGGTCGCGCACGGCGCGACCGTCGTCTGGCGCCTCGCCCGCCGCGACCGCATGGCCGTGTACTTCGCCCGCCGCTGGGCCCTGGCCGCCGGCGCCGCAGCGCTCCTCGCCGCTCCGCTCGCGTTCGAGATCATCAGCCAGAGCGGGCAGGTCTCGTGGATCCACCCGATCAGCGACGGCACGATCCGCCAGGTCTTCCGAACGCAGTGGTTCTACAGCAGCTACCCGTTCGCGATCGTGGCGTGGGCGCTCATCGCACTCGGGGTCGTCGACCGGTTGCGCACCCGCGACCGCGTGGTGCTCGTGACCGTGCTGCCCGCACTGCTCATCCCGACGGCGGCGCTCATCGTCGTGAGCCTCATCCACACTCCGCTGTACCAGCCGCGGTACCTGACCATGTGCGCGCCCTTCGTCGCGCTCGCGGTGGGGGCGGGAATCGTCGCGCTGCGGCGGTGGTGGGCCGTGGCATCCGTGCTGGTGCTGATCGTGGGGCTCGCCGTTCCGCAGATCGTGTCCCAACGGCTGCCGGAGTCGAAGGAGAACGCGTCGTGGTCGCAGGTCGCCGACCTGATCGCCGAGGATCGCGCGCAGGAGCCGGCCGGTACGGTGACGGCGTTCATCTACGGCAATGTGCAGCGGCATCCGTCGGCCACATCGCGGGTCATCGCTTACTCGTACCCTGACGCCTTCGCCGACAGCATCGACGTGACCCTCGGCACCCCCGCCTTCGAGACGGCCCAGCTGTGGGAGACGCGCATTCCGCTGGCCGAGGCGACCGGGCGGCTCTTCGACGCCGACGTGGCCTACCTCGTGACCAGCAACGCGCGCGACCTCCGCCCCGAGACCATCGCGACGCTCGCGCCGCTCGGCTGGAGGGTCGTCGAGACCTGGGACTTCACGACGGTGCACGTGCTCAAGTTCGAACGAGAGGGCTGACGTTGTTCGAGAAGATCGTGGTGGTACTGCCGACCTACAACGAGCGGGAGAACCTGGCCGCCGCGGTGGCCGCGATCACCGCGAGCGTGCCGAAGGCCGACATCCTGGTCGTCGACGACAACTCCCCGGATGGCACGGGTGCGCTTGCCGATGCGCTCGCCGCTGCCGACCCGCGCGTGCACGTGCTGCACCGGCCGGCCAAGCAGGGGCTCGGCGCCGCCTACCTCGCGGCGTTCGAGTGGGCGCTCCGACTCGGGTACACGGCGATCGTCGAGTGCGACGCCGACGGGTCGCACGACCCGGCGGAGCTGCCCGGCCTGCTCCTCGAGCTCGCCGACCACGACCTCGTCATCGGCTCGCGCTGGGTGGCGGGCGGCCGCGTCGTCGACTGGCCGTTCTCGCGCCGCCTGCTGTCGCGCGCCGGCAGCTTCTATGCGCGACGGATGCTCCGCCTCGACCAGCACGACGTGACGGGCGGGTACCGGGCGTTCCGCTCGGGAACCCTGCGCCGCATCGGGCTGGAGACAATCACGAGCCAGGGCTACTGTTTCCAGATCGAGATGCTCTGGCGCACTCAGCGCGCGGGCCTGCGGATCGCCGAGGTGCCCATCACGTTCACCGACCGCCGTCTCGGCAGTTCGAAGATGCGCTGGACCATCGCACTCGAGGCGCTCAGTCGCGTGACGGCGTGGGGGTTCGGCATCGGCGTGCCGGCCCGTCATGCCACTAGTCGAGGTTTCCGGACCGATACAGCCGCGCGCACGCGGTGAACTCGTCGGCGGTGAGCGCGAGGCGGTCTGCGCGCGTCGTGAGTTCTGTGGCGCGGTCGGGATTGATGAGCTCTTCGTCGTCGGCGAGGCTCGTGCATCCGGCCGACAGGATGCGGCAGAACGAGGCCGCGCGCTCGAGCGCGATGGCGAAGTCGCCGCGGAACAGGCCGCGCAAGATCTGGTCGGCGAGGTCGGTGATCTCCTCCGGGCCGGTCGGCATCGGCGCACCCGCGACGAGCGCGTCGATGGTGGGCAGCACGTCGATGCCGCGCTGGAACAGCAGGCTCGTGCCGTCGGGGTCTTGCCGGATGACGACCCGCACGAGGTAGATGCGCCACAGCGCGCCCGGCAGGCTGCGCGGGCTCGATCGCGCCCAGAGTTCGGCGAGCGCGTCGATGCCGTTGGCGTCGGTGTAGGCGACCAGCCGGTCGATGACGGCCGGATCCTCGGACTCGCGCGCCCGGTCGACCAGGGCGTGCGCCGTGTCGTGGGCGACGCGCAGAATCTGCGCGGGGTCTTCGCCGCCCTCGTACTCGTCGAACTTGTCGCCGGAGTACTGGGTGGGTTTGTGGAAGTCGTCGGCCATCGCCTCAACGGTACGCTCTCTGCATGCTCGTCGCCTTCTCGGTAGCCCCTGGTACGTCTGACTCGTCTGACGGGTCGGTTCACCTCGCCGTCGCTGCGGCCATTCGTGTCGTCCGCGATTCCGGCCTGCCGAACCACACGGACGCGATGTTCACCACCATCGAGGGCGAGTGGGACGAGGTGTTCGACGTGGTGCGCCGCGCGACCCTCGCCGTGCAGGAGTTCAGCCCGCGCGTCTCGCTCGTGCTCAAGGCCGACATCCGCCCCGGCTACACCGACCAGCTCACAGCGAAGGTCGCCCGCGTGGAAGAGGCGCTTGCCGCCGGTACGCTTGAGGGGTAGGGCCTGTAGCTCAGTTGGCAGAGCATCGGACTTTTAATCCGCGGGTCGTGGGTTCGAGCCCCACCGGGCCCACAATCTTTTTAGCTGGTCAGGTCAGCTTTTCTTCTTCATTGGGATCACCGTTCCAGGCTCGATTTCGCTCCGTGCCCACATTTTGCCCACAACTTCTGGAGCGCCCGCGGCACTGAGGGCCTCTCCAACGGCATCCAGGTCATCGTCGAAGAGGTCGGCGTAAACGTCGAGGGTCATGGCTGCCGAGGCGTGGCCGAGCATCTTTTGGACGGCCTTCACGTTGGCGCCCGCCGAGATCGCGAGGCTCGCCGCGGTGTGACGAAGGTCGTGCGGCACGAGCCGTACGAGATCCGGGTGCAGCTCGAGCATTTTCGTCATGGCCGGCTCGAAGCGACGGGCGCGGAAGTTCTTGTTCCGGATGGGGCCGCCCTCGGGTGCGGTGAAGACGAAGTCGCCCTTGGCCTTGCCCTCGCACCGTGCGGCGAGCAGCTCGCTCAGGAAGCTCGGGAACGGAACACTCCTGCGGCTGTGGTTCTTCGGCGTTCCGTAGACGAGCTCGCTGCCTACCTCGGTGACGGCCTGGTCGACGTTCACGCGGCGCCGGAGCATGTCGAGATCCATAACGCGCAGCGCGGCCATCTCGCCCCATCGGAGACCCGTGTAGGCGAGGAACATAATGACGTCGCCGTCCGGGCCGCAGAGCTCGGCGAACTGATGCACCTGCGGGTGCGTTAAATACCCGTGCTTGCGCTGCACCACCCGAGGCAGCTTCACACCCTCGGCCGGATTGCGGATCATGCGGCCATCACGAACGGCGTACTTGAGCATGATGCTCAGCACGCGGTGGTAACTGCGCGTGGTCGACGGCGCCGCCCGCGTCGATACCTCGGCCAGCCACTTCTGAATACCGGCGTGCGTGAGGCCGGCTAGCGGAGTCGTGCCCCACTTCGGCACGATGGCCGACCGCACGATCGACTCGTAGCCGTTGCGCGTCGACGGCTTCAGCTGCACCTGAGTGGCGAGCCACTGCTCCGCCCACTCCCCCACAGTGATTCGCGACTGGCTCGCGGAAACGAACTCACCGCGCGACTTCGCGACGTCGACATTGGCGAGGAATAGCTCAGCCTCGCGCTTCGTCTTGAAACCGCGCTTGTCGGTCTGCGAGTTGTCGGGCAGGCGGTAGCGGACGCGATACCGGCGACCCGTCGTCGTGTCGTACGGAGTGACGCTACCCATCTACACAGCCGCCCATCGCCATATCTCGAGCGTAGCCAAGACCACCGAGGACAGGCGGATGATTCAAGCATCGCTCATGTCAGTGGAGAACCTTAGTCTTAGGTTGCCACCCGAGGTGAATTGGAGTCACATTGAGCGTGAATGATGCATTTGCAGAGTTTCAAAGAGTCGTCAACGCTGACCCTGACGCCGTCAAAGAGGCTCGCAGGCGACGAGATCTATTCAAGGGAGCGTTTGGTTCGGAGGCTGATGTACGCGAGGTGGTGCCATCGGGCTCTCTCGCTCGCGGAACACAGAAGGATCCGATTCACGATGTTGACCTAGTAATCGTCTTTGAAGATTCGGATCATCCGGAGTGGGGCGAACCCGGAAAATCGGCAGAGGACGCCCTGAACTACATGCGCGAGAAGGTAAATGAACTTCTCGGAGCTACGAGTGGTTCATATGATCAGGTCGTCCGTCTAGCGAAATGGCGTAATCATGCCGTCAAGTGCTTCTTCGATGACCCAGATGACGAGAGCGGTTTCACCGTCGATGCGATGCCAGCACTTCGCCGCGGTAACCAACTCCTGATCCCCGAGGCGACTTCTGAGAAGTGGATCCTCTGCGACCCGGAGAAACTCATTCGAGACGTTGCAGCTAGACACCTCGCCTGGAACAAGTTCGCCGGCACCGTTCGGATGCTGAAAAGGTGGGCATCTGATCAAGACATCAAGATCAAGTCGCTTGTTATGGAAGTGCTCGCGCTAAACCACATCCCGATGGGCGTCAACGACCAAGCCAGCGCAATCAAGCAGTTCTTTGTTGCCGCGGCCTATGCCGTCGAAGGCGGGGTTGAAGTATCGGATCCTGCAGGCTTGTGCGGTCCGATCCAGAATGACCTCGACTATGCCGAATTCGGAAAGAGACTCCGCCAGGCAAGTAAAGACGCTTCTGCCGCAATCGCTGCTCAGCTTAATAACGACATACCCTCGGCGATCGCCCACTGGGGCAGAGTCTTTGGGTCAGAGTTCCCGCTGCCCCCGGTCGTTGCGACTCCCGCGATTCCTGCCGTCGTTCCCGCAGCACCGCGGCCGGTCAAGGACACTCCGCAGGGATGACCGCAGTACGCAGTCAGGCGCCGACCCTCTGGATGGACCAAGATTCCGCGCGTCTTGCGCGTGACAAAGTTGAGCTGGCGGGATTCGCGCCACAACTTCGATACGAGGAGCCGACTTCCGACCCTCAGACGCATGGCATATGGCGAGGCGTGATTCCTCGTTGGCCATTCTTGCGTCCGGAGCCTGAGGGCTTGGAGACTCTCCTCGGTCGGGATGATTTCGAGGTCGCAATCGTCTATCCCTCGGCATACCCCATGACACCTCCGGTCTTTTTCCCGCTGAGCGTCACCCCAGAGCCATACGAGCAGAGCCAAGCCATCTGGCACGTTGCCCCTGGAGGCTCACTTTGTCTCTTACAGAGCACCGGAGGCTGGATTCCGGAGGCGAGCATCATTGACTTGGTTCAGAAGGCTGCCGGCTGGCGAGTGGAGTACGCCTTGATGAAAGCTGGGGTAATCGAGCAGATGACGACCAATGGGATCGTCAGCGACCCAAGTCACGACGCCCTTGTCACGCAAGCAGCGAGCGCACTCACGCAAGGTTCGGCTGAGCGACTTGACTAGCTCTCCTGATATTTTCATGACGCGGGATGCTGCGAATAAGATCGCGGCCTCGACCTACGACCACGGCAAGCTGTCGTTTATCCACAACGCGGCGGAGGACTTCTACCGCATAGATGTTGTCGAGATCGCTCCCGGTGTCCGATCACCGATAGTCATTCCACCTGAATACACCGTCCTCGGTTGGGACGGGCCGGGGTTCGAAGGCAACTGGCTCAAACGCGTATCGGACAACGTCAATCTTGTGCACCGCGACCTGCTCCGCCGCCCGAACCAATCACTTTCCCTAGAAGATTTTCGATCGCTAGTACCTGAAGTGGTCGACCCTGGTAATCAAACAGGTTTCCTAATTACCTATGACGCGCACTTGAGCGACGATCTACGGGCCTACGGAGTGAGCGAATTCGCCGGCTGGCTAGTCGATCGATCGGGTGTTCGCCCAATCACCTTGGTGCTTGAGCCCGAAACAATAGGAATCGCTCAGCTCGATGGACTTTGGCCAATAGCCG
>CAIXMB010000073.1 GCA_903920435.1 uncultured Actinomycetes bacterium | reverse complement strand
TCATCGCCGTGCGCCACGGCAAGGCGGTCGACCCCGGCGCGTGGGACGGCCCGGATGCCACGCGCCCCCTCATGCAGCGTGGCATGGACCAGGCTGCCGGTATCGCCGCGGGTATTGCGGCGTTCGCCCCCGAGCGCATCATCTCCAGCACGGCCGTGCGCTGCCTCTCCACCGTCGCTCCCCTCTCCGACCTCACGGGTATCGCGGTCAAGCCGACCGACGACATCAGCCAGGACGCGTACGAGGCCGGCAGCTCGGGCGTGCCCGCGGTCGTCGCGCGGCGGCTCAAGCGCAAGGTGAGCGCCGTGCTGTGCAGCCACGGTCCCGTGCTCCCGCGCATCGTCGCCGAGATCGCGGCGCGCACGGAGTCGGAGGCCGACGCCGCACTGCGGCGGGCGGCATCCCTGAACACCGGAGATTTCACTGTCATGCACGTGTCGCTGAAGCACCCGACGTCGGGGCTCGTGGCCGTAGAAACGCATTCTCCCGCGTAGGCTCGCGGCTTGTTCGAGACCCGTTAACCTCCCGTTCACCTTGCGGGCCGAGCGTGGTTAACCGCTGTGCCTAGGGTTTTCGATTGGGTCGCACCGGCCCGTCCTGAATAAATCCGACAGAGAAATCTCCTGAAAGGGATACATCTTGAACTTCAAGCGTCTTGGCACCATCGGTGCCGTCGCCATCGCAGGCTCCATCCTGCTCTCCTCGTGCGCAGCCAACGAGGGTACCCCCACCGAGACCGACGCCCCCGTGAGCACCCTCTCCGGCACGATCGACGGAGCCGGCTCCTCGGCTCAGGGTTCGGCGCAGGAGGCCTGGATCGCAGCGTTCCAGACCGCGAACCCCGACGTCACGATCAACTACGACCCGTCCGGCTCGGGCGCGGGCCGCGAGGCGTTCATCGCCGGCGGCACGGCGTTCGCGGGCAGCGACTCCGCCCTCAAGCAGGAGGAGATCGACGGAGGCTTCGCCGCCTGCGTTCCCGACACCGGCTACATCCAGGTTCCCGACTACATCTCGCCGATCGCCGTGATCTTCAACGTTGAGGGCGTCACCGACCTCAACCTCGACGCCGCGACCATCGCCGGTATCTTCAAGGGCACCATCACCTCGTGGGATGACCCCGCGATCGTCGCCCTGAACAAGGACGCGAAGCTCCCCGCCGCACCCATCACCGCCGTGCACCGCTCGGACGACTCGGGTACCACCAAGAACTTCACGGACTACCTCAACAAGGTCGCCCCCGAGGTCTGGGACGCTCCCGCTGCTGACCCGTTCCCCTACACGACCGGTGAGGCCGCTCAGGGCACGTCGGGTGTTGTCGACGCAGTGACCAACGGCACGAACACCATCGGTTACGCGGACCTCTCGAAGGCCGGCGACCTCGGTGTCGTCTCGGTCAAGGTTGGCGACGAGTTCGTCAAGCCGACCGCTGAGGGTGCTGCCGCTGTCGTCGCCGAGTCGCCCGCTGGCGACACGGCCGGTGACACCGACCTGGCGATCAAGCTCGACCGCCTCACGACCGACCCGACCCACTACCCGGTCGTCCTCGTCAGCTACCTGATCGCGTGCAACGAGTACGTTGACGCTGACGTTGCCCCCCTCGTCTCCGCGTACCTCACGTACGTGACGAGCGCTGACGGCCAGGCCGCTGCGGCCGACGCTGCTGGCTCGGCTCCGATCACGGCCGAGACCTCGGACAAGATCGCCGCGATCCTCGCCGCAATCAAGTAACTCCCAGTAGTACCTGTCGGGCTGCGGCTTCCGTGCGATTGCACGCCGAGTCGCAGCCCGACAGACTGAGAACCACCACCACCCCCACCCAGCACGGTCTCGCAGGAAGACAGGAATGACGACAGCAACCCCGTCGCCGAGAGCTAAGTCCCGCCTCGCAGACCGGATCTTCTCCGGGACTACAGTCTTCGCCGGAAGCCTCATCCTCGCCGCCCTCGCCGCGGTCGCCGTCTTCCTCATCGCACAGAGCATCCCGGCTCTCGTCGCAGATCCCGCGGAGCTCAAGGGCTCCCCCTCCAGCTTCTGGGCCTACGTCGCCCCTCTCGCCTTCGGCACGGTGTGGGCAGCCTTCCTCGCGCTGCTCATGGCACTGCCGGTCTCGATCGGCATCGCGCTCTTCATCTCGCACTACGCACCGCGTCGTGTCGCCCAGGGCCTCGGCTACATCATCGACCTCCTCGCCGCAGTGCCCTCGGTGGTCTTCGGCCTGTGGGGAATCAAGATCCTCGCGCCGGCGGTCACCCCGCTCTACGACTGGCTCGTCAACAACCTGGGATGGTTCCCGCTCTTCGCCCCGCCCGTCTCGGGCACGGGCCGCACGATCCTCACCGTCGCCATCGTGCTGGCCGTCATGATCATCCCGATCATCACCGCCGTTACGCGCGAGGTCTTCCTGCAGACCCCGCGCCTGCACGAGGAGGCGGCACTCGCCCTCGGCGCCACGCGCTGGGAGATGATCCAGGTGGCCGTGCTGCCCTTCGGCCGGCCGGGCATGATCTCGGCCGCGATGCTCGGCCTCGGCCGCGCGCTCGGCGAGACCATGGTGGTAGCCATGGTGCTCTCGCCCGCGGCACTCATCACCTTCGTTCTCACGAGTTCGCAGAACCCGTCGACCATCGCCGGCAACATCGCGCTCAACTTCCCCGAAGCGCACGGCGTCGGCGTGAATGCCCTTGTCGCCACCGGCCTCATCCTCTTCGCCATCACGCTCGTGATCAACTCGATCGCGCGCGTGGTCATCAACCGCCGCAAGGCCTTCTCCGGAGCGAACTGATGACTGCGACGACAACCACCACCGGCATCGTGAACTCGCTCACGACGGGCCGCCTGCCCAAGTGGGCGCCCTGGCTCACGCTCGTGGCCAGCTGGGTCATCGTCGGCGCGATCAACGGATTCATGGCCGCCGCCGGTAACGGAGAGTTCAACATCGCCGTGGTGCTGGTGCTCGGCACCGTGCTCTTCGATGTGGCGATCTTCGTGCTCGCCTACCTCGTCGAGGGAGTCCGCCAGGCGAAGGACCGCCTCGTCACCTCCCTCGTCGCCACGGCGTTCATCGTGGCGCTCGTGCCGCTGGTTTCGCTGCTCTTCACCGTCGTCTCGAACGGCCTCGCACGCTTTGATCCGCTCTTCTTCTCGAGCTCGATGCGCAACGTGGTGGGCGACGGCGGCGGCGCCCTGCACGCCATCATGGGCACCCTGCTCATCACGGGTGCGGCGACGCTCATCTCGGTGCCCGTCGGCCTCCTCACCGCGATCTACCTCGTGGAGTACGGCCGCGGCCCGCTCGCCCGCGCGATCACCTTCTTCGTCGACGTGATGACGGGCATCCCCTCGATCGTCGCCGGCCTGTTCGCATTCGCGTTCTTCGCGCTGGTGCTGCAAGACCCGGGTATCCGCTTCGGCCTCGGCGGCTCGGTCGCCCTGTCGCTGCTCATGATCCCGGTCGTCGTGCGCTCGAGCGAGGAGATGCTCAAGCTCGTGCCGAACGAGCTGCGCGAGGCGTCGTATGCGCTCGGCGTGCCGAAGTGGCTCACGATCCTCAAGATCGTCATTCCGACCTCGATCGCCGGCATCACCACCGGTGTGACGCTCGCCATCGCCCGCGTCATCGGCGAGACCGCACCGCTGCTCATCATCTCCGGCTTCACGGCGAGCATGAACTACGACCTGCTCAAAGACCGGATGATGTCGCTCCCCGTCTTCGTCTACACGCAGTACGCCAACCCGGGCAGTGACGTGCAGCCGTACCTCGAGCGTGCGTGGACCGGGGCGCTCACGCTCATCCTCATCGTCATGCTGCTCAACCTCATCGCCCGACTCGTCGCGCGGATCTTCTCCCCCAAGCTCGGCCGCTAGTCAGACCCCGAAGGAATCATGTCCAAGCGCATCGAAGTCAATGACCTCAACGTCTACTACGGCAAGTTCAAGGCCGTCGAAGACGTCACGCTCACCATCGAGCCCCGCACCGTGACGGCGTTCATCGGCCCCTCCGGCTGCGGCAAGAGCACCTTCCTCCGCACCCTCAACCGCATGCACGAGGTCATCCCCGGCGCCCACGTCGAGGGCGAGGTGCTCATCGACGGCAACAACCTCTATGGCCCCGGCGTCGACCCCGTGCTCGTGCGCCGCCAGGTCGGCATGGTGTTCCAGCGCCCCAACCCGTTCCCCACGATGTCGATCTACGACAACGTGGTGGCGGGCATCAAGCTCGTCGGCCGCGCGAGCCGGAGCGAGCTCGACGTGATCGTCGAGCGGAGCCTCACGCGCGCCGCGCTCTGGGACGAGG
>CAIXMB010000072.1 GCA_903920435.1 uncultured Actinomycetes bacterium | reverse complement strand
GACCTCGGCACCAACGGCGGTGTGCGCAACGACGCCCGCGCGCGAGCCTTGCGAGATGACGGGTCGGTGATCCCGGGCCTCTATGTCACCGGCAACACCGCGGCGTCGGTCATGGGGCGCAGCTACGCGGGCGCGGGTGCGACCATCGGTCCCGCGATGACCTTCGGGTTTGTTGCTGCGAACGACATCGCCGAGCGAGTGGGTACCCGCCCGACAACCGGATGACCCGGCGGCGGCTACTCGCCCTGCTGCAGCGCCCGCCCGAGCTCGTCGCTCGCGGCGCGCATATCGGCGCCTGCGGCCTCCGCCACGTCTGCCCGATAGGTGATGAGGTTGAGGCATGCCCGCGGCACGCCCGGGCCGGTGGGAATCCAGGCGGCGACGCCGTACGCGCCGGTTTCGACCTCGCTGTGGCTGCGGGCGTACCCGCGCTCGCGCGCCTCGGTCACGGCAGTGGGCTCACCGGCCACCTCGGGGCTTCCGGCGAGCATGGCGTACGCAGCGGCGCCCTGGTGCATCGTCGTGCGCATTCCGGACCGGAAGGCGATGTGGTGGCTCGCCGTGGTGGGCTCGACAATCGAGATCGCAACGGCCTCGTCGCCCTGTTCGACGAAGAGCGAGACCGTCGACTCGAGACGGTCGGCGAGTGCCCGCATGACCGGCGCCGCGACGTCGCGCAGCGCGGGCAGGTAGGCGTCGGCCAGGGTGGCGAGGCGCGCTCCCGGCAAGTACACCCCGTCACTGTTGCGCGCAACGAGGCCGAAGTCCCCGAGCGTTTGCAGGAGCCGGTAGGCGATCGAGCGATGGACGTCGAGGAGCTCGCCCACCTGCTGCACGGTCATGCCGTGGTCGGCATCGACGATGGCCAGGAAAACCCGCAGACCACGGGCGAGCGTCTGGTTGCCGTCGCGCCCCTTGGGCTCGTCGGCCTGTCTCGATTGTTGCACGCGGCTCAGCATACTGTCCCGCTCGGCGGGTGCCCCCTGATCGCGGAAGTTGACACGACCACGGGAAACTCCTAGCCTCTGAGCAGTTAATGAATCATGACGTAGCAAATATTGCACGAGGATAACGGTGTCCATAGCAAACGAGCAGAGCGCGGCAGGCCGCGACGCAGATGTCGTCGTGATCGGTGCCGGACCCTCCGGGATGATGACCGCCAACCTCCTGGGCCTCTACGGCGTGCGCGTCATCGTCCTCGAGGCCGGTCCGGCGATCATCGACTACCCGCGCGGCGTGGGCATGGACGACGAAACCCTGCGCACGTTCCAGGGCGTCGGTCTCGCCGACGAGGTGCTGCAGCACACCGTGCCCAATCAGCCGCTCGTCTTCGTCGACCGCAAGGGACGCGACCTGGCCCGCATCGCACCGCCGAGCGCCGAGTTCGGCTGGCCCCGTCGCAACGGATTCGTACAACCACTCGCCGACCAGGTGCTGCTCGGCGGGCTCGCGCGCTTCCCCTCCGTGAGCGTGCAGCTCTCGTCGACGGTCACCGCCCTCCAGCAGGACGCCGGCAGCGTCACCCTCACCATCGACGGCCCGGACGGCGCGCGCACGCTCAGCGCCGGGTACGTCGTCGGCGCCGACGGCGGCAGCAGCCAGACGCGCAAGTCGCTCGGCATCGGCTTCGCCGGCACGACTGCCACCTCGAACTGGCTCGTCGTCGACATCCGAAACGACCCGCTCGGCCGGCCGGGATCGTACGTCGCCGCTGACTCCCGGCGCCCGCACGTCTCGATCAGCATTCCGCACGGCATCCGGCGCTTCGAGTTCATGCTCACGGCGAAGGAGACCGCGGCCGACGCCGAGCGGGAGGAGTTCATCCGTGCGCTCATCACCCCGCTCGTGCCCGCATCGGCGGCTGTCGACATCATCCGCCGCCGGGTCTACGTGCACCACTCCCGCATCGCCGAGAGCTTCCGCTCCGGACGGGTGCTGCTCGTCGGTGACGCCGCCCACGTCATGCCCGTCTGGCAGGGCCAGGGCTACAACAGCGGGATCCGCGACGCGCTGAACCTCTCGTGGAAACTCGCGATGGTCATCGCGGGAACCGCCGACGAGCGCGTGCTCGACAGCTACGAACTCGAGCGCCGCGACCACGTGAAAGCGATGGTGCAACTCTCGCGATGGGTTGGCCAGGTCATCTCCATCCGCAACCCCGTGGGAGCCGCGGCTCGCGATCTGTTCTTCCACGCCATCTCGCTCATTCCGCGCGCGAAGCAGTACATCGTGCAGATGCGGTTCAAGCCCATGCCGACCATGGATGCCGGTGCGCTCACGCACACCGGATCGCGCAGTGTGCCGAGCCCCGTCGGGCGGCTCTTCCCGCAGCCGCGGGTGTCGACGCGCGCCCTGCCGTCGCAGCGCCTCGACGACGCGGTCGGCCCGTGGTTCAGCCTCATCGCGTGGAACAACGACCCCCTCGCCCTCCTCGACGCCGACGCCCTGGCGCTCGCCGAACAGCTCGGCATCCGCGTGGTGGCGGCGCGCCCCGCGTCGCAGCTCGCGTGGTCCGACGGGCCGGTCGACGACCGCGTCGTGGTCGTGGGCGACATCGAGGGAAAGCTGCAGCGCTGGTTCGAGGGCCACCACGAGTCGGTGGTGCTCGTGCGCCCCGACCGCATCGTGGGCGGCGCGAGCGACGGCTACGCGGCGTCGGCGATGCTGCGCGACTTCGCGAAGGTAATCGGCGCGACGGCGCCCCGGGAGGTGACAGTCCGATGACCCTGTGGACCGAACTCGAGGGCCTCGACTACAGCGTGCGCCACGTGCAGGTGGGGGAGTGGTCGACGCGCGTGCTCGAGACGGGTGCGGGCGACCCGCTCGTCATCATGCACGGCACCGGCGGCCACCTCGAGGCGTTCACGCGAAACCTGCGCGCCCTCGGCGAGCACTACCGCGTGATCGCATACGACTACCCCGGCCACGGCTGGACGACGACCACCGCGCGCGACCTCGAGATCGCGGACTACGAGGAGCACTTGCTCGCGTTGCTCGACCTGCTCGACATCGAGAGCGCCCACCTCAGCGGCGAGTCGCTGGGCGGTTGGGTCGCGGCGAAGTTCGCGGCGGCGCACCCGGAGCGCGTGCGGTCCATGGTGCTCAACACCCCGGGCGGCACCATGGCGACGCCCGAGGTCATGGAGCGCATCCGCTCGCTCAGCCAGGCTGCCGCGGACGACCCGAGCGAGGAGCGCATCCGTGCCCGCCTCGAATGGCTTATGGCCGACCCCGCGTCGGTCACCGATGAGCTCGTCGCGATCCGTCGCGGCGTCTACAGCAGGCCAGGATTTGCCGAGTCCATGCGGCACATCCTGTGCCTCCAAGAGCCCGAGGTGCGCCAGCGCAACCTCATCACCGACGACGAGCTCGCGGCGATCACCGCGCCCACGCTCGTGATCTGGACGAGCAATGACCCGTCCGGGCCGGCGGGAGCCGGCATCGACATGGCCGAGCGCATGGGTCAGGGCCGTTTCCAGTTCATCGACAAGGCCGGCCACTGGCCGCAGTGGGAGCAGCGCGAGGTGTTCGACGAGGTCGTCCTCGACTTCCTGGGGGAGAACCGATGAGTGCCGAACTCGCCGCTGACCGCCTCGAGCGCGCCACCGAGTCGCGCGTGCCGTGTGCGCCGCTCACCGACCTGCTCGGCAGCACCGACATCGCGCGTGCCTACGAGGCACAGAGCATCGTCACCGCCCGTCGCATCGCCCGCGGCGCGCGCATCATCGGCCGCAAGATCGGCCTCACGTCCGAGGCCGTGCAGCGCCAGGTGGGTGTCGACCGCCCCGATTTCGGGGTGCTCTTCGACGACATGCGCTTCGAGAGCGACGAGGCCATTCCTGCGGGCATGCTGCTGCAGGCCAAGGCCGAAGCCGAGGTCGCCTTTCTGCTGTCGAGCGACCTCGACGGCGACACGGATGCCGCCACCGTGCGTGCCGCGGTCGCCCTCGCCTTCCCGGCCATCGAGGTCGTGGACAGCCGCATCGCCGACTGGCGTATCGGCATCACCGACACGGTGGCGGACAACGCCTCCTCCGGAGTCTTCGTCGTGGGAGCCGCGGGCACGCCGCTCGACGCCTTCGACACGGTCGGCGTGGTCATGACCATGACCCGCAACGGCGGTGAGGTCTCGAGCGGGACCGGCGCCGCCTGCTTGGGCGATCCGCTGAACGCCCTCGCCTGGCTCGCCGCGACGGCGATCGAGTTCGGCAGCCCGCTGCGCGCGGGCGACCTGATCCTCTCCGGCGCGCTCGGCCCCATGGTCGCCGCCCAGCCGGGAGACGTGTTCACGGCGGTGATCGAGCCGCTCGGAAGTGTCACTGCCCGGTTCTCGGAGGGAGAGCGATGAGCGACAGGATGGGGGTCGCGATCGTCGGCTCCGGCAACATCGGCACCGACCTGCTGATCAAGATCAAGCGCGAGTCGCGACATCTCGAGGTGATCGCGATGGTGGGCATCGACCCCGCCTCCGACGGCCTCGCGCGCGCCAAGCGCCTGGGTGTGGCAACGACGTCCGACGGCGTCGCGGGGCTCATCGCGATGCCCGAGTTCGACGACGTGCACATCGTGCTCGACGCGACGAGCGCGGGAGCCCACATCGCCAACGCCCGGCTGCTCGAGCCGCACGGGCGCCGCCTCATCGACCTCACGCCGGCGGCTCTCGACCCGTTCGTCATCCCGCCCGTGAACCTCGAGGAGCACCTCGATGCTCCCGACATCAACATGGTCACGTGCGGCGGGCAGGCGACGATCCCGATCGTTGCGGCGGTTGCGCGGGTCGCGCCGGTGCCATACGCGGAGATCGTGGCATCCGTGTCGTCGAGGTCGGCGGGCCCGGGCACGCGCGCCAACATCGACGAGTTCACCGAGACCACCGCGCACGCCATCGAGACCGTCGGAGGTGCGCGGCGCGGCAAGGCGATCATCATCCTCAACCCGGCGGAGCCGCCGCTCATCATGCGCGACACCGTGTACTGCCTCGTCGGCGATGTGGACCACGAGGCGGTGCGCGAGTCGATAGCGCGGATGATCGCCGAAGTCGCCACGTACGTGCCCGGTTACCGGCTCGTGCAGGACGTGCAGTTCACGCCCGTCGACCGCTCGGCAGTGGCGACCCTCCTGCCCGAGGGTGCGGGGGATGTGGCATGGAAGGTCACCGTCTTCCTCGAGGTGGAGGGCGCCGCCCACTACCTGCCGGCCTATGCGGGCAACCTCGACATCATGACGTCGGCCGCAATGCGCGTTGCCG
>CAIXMB010000071.1 GCA_903920435.1 uncultured Actinomycetes bacterium | reverse complement strand
CCCGGCGCCGACGATGGCGAGGTCCCAGGTGGGCGGCATGTCAGGCCCGGCGGCGGGCGAGCACGGCGTCGAGGTCGGGCGCACCGGTCGTGGCGTCGTCCACGATGCCCATGCTGGCGAACGGCGACGCGGATGCCGCGGCCACGCGCAGCGGCGTCGCCTCCGACTCGGCGTTCCGCAGCGCCCGCTCCGCGGCCACTGCCGCGAGCTTGAGCTCGAACGCCGGATCTTCCACGGCGGCCGCAGCCTCGACCACGGAGCGCGACAGGTACATGGGCTTGGGCACCGGCACGGGGGTCCACTCCGCCTCGCGCTTGACCGCCTTCGCCTCGGCCGGGCCGAGCGACGTGCGGCGGGCGGGACGCGCGACCGCGGGGACGCTGCGCTTGCGGGAGACCTCGGCGATGCGCCCCAGTAGCGCGAGGCTGCCGACGACGGCGGCTCCGGAGACGGCGAGCATCACCCACGACTGCGCGACGACCTGCACGATGGCGGTAACCGAGGAGGCGACGAGCACGAGCGTGGTCGCGGCGCGAGTGCGGCGCATCCGTCGGCCCGCGGCGGCGACCTGCGCGACGCTCGGGGTGACCTTCTGCACGGGGCGACCGACGGCGACGGGGCCCTGGCGGTATTCGGCACGCTGCTGCAGCGCGACCTGGCGGGCGGCGGCCTCGGCCCGCACGGCGGCGGGCACCTCGGCGGTCTCGGCGAGAACTCGGATGGTCTGCTGGAGCCGCACGGCGTTCCTCTCGGTGGCGAGATACTCGCGTCGCTTGAACCAGTTGGGCACGAGGTAGACGAGCCAGAGGGCGGCGGCGATCGCGAGCATGAGCCCGCCGCCGACGCCCGTGAGTTCCATGGCTATACGGTACGAGTTGGAAGCCCTCTCGCCCCGGATCGACGCACCGGTGATCGAGCCTGTCGAGATCTAAGGCAAAAGTGGTCGGGCGGCCTTCGCGCGGTCGGCGGCGGGCACCTCGGCGGCGTCACGCGGCGCTTTGCCGTCGAGCCAGCGGCGCAGCACGCCCTGCGGCAGCTCCTCGACCGTGAGGCCGAAGCAGAAGTGGTCACGCCAATCCCCGTTGATGTGGATGTACCGCCGGCGCAGCCCCTCGTAGCGGAAGCCGAGCTTCTCGACCACGCGCAGGCTCGGCTCGTTCTCCGGCCGGATGCAGATCTCCATGCGGTGCAGCCCCACGCCGAAGAAGCAGTGGTCGGTGGCGAGGGCCACCGCGGTGGGCGTCGCCCCCTTGCCAGCGAACCGCTCGGACACCCAGTACCCGATGGTCGCCGACGACAGCGAGCCGTAGGCGATCGACGACACGTTGAGCTGCCCTGCGAGCTGCCCGTCGTACTCGATCACGAAAGGCAGGCCCAGGCCCGCTCGCGCGTTCTGCTGCAGGCTACGGATGCTCGACCGCACGTCGAACGACATGGGCCCGTGCGGGTTCGTGGCCTCCCACTTGCGCAGCCAGCTCCGGTTCTCGGCGAGCTCGCGCTCGAGGGCGCGCGCATCGCGCAACCGCACCGGGCGGATCGTGACCTTGCCCTCACTGAGCGTCGGGATCGTCGAGGCCACGGCTAGTCCAGGCCGGCCGAGAATTGCTTGAGCCAGGGCTTCAACTCCGGGCCGAGGTCCGGGCGCTCGACGGCGAGCTGCACGATCGCCTTGATGTAGTCGAGGCGGTCACCGGTGTCGTACCGGCGGCCGCGGAAGACGACGCCGTACACACCGCCGGCGATGTTGTTCACCGCCATCGCCTGGAGGGCGTCGGTGAGCTGGATCTCGCCGCCCTTGCCCGGCTCGGTGTGCTCGAGCACGTCGAACACGTCGGGCTGCAGCACGTAGCGGCCGATGATGGCGTAGTTCGAGGGCGAGGTGCCCGCTGCGGGCTTCTCGACGAGGCCCGTGATCTTCACGACGTCGGGCGTTCCCGTGTTCTCCACGGTCGCGATGCCGTACATGTGCGTCATCGCGGGGTCGACCTCCATGAGGGCGATGATCGTCGCGTCGCGGGTGTTCTGCTCCTCGATCATGCGCGAGAGCAGCACGTCGCGCTCGTCGATGAGGTCGTCACCGAGGAGCACGGCGAACGGCTCGCGGCCGACGTGCATCCGGGCGCGCAGCACGGCGTGGCCGAGACCGCGGGGGTCTCCCTGGCGCACGTAGTGGATGTCGGCGAGCTCGGTGGCCTCGCGCACCTTGGCCAGGCGAGAGTGGTCGCCTTTGCGCTCCAGCATCGCTTCGAGCTCGGTCATGCGGTCAAAGTGGTTCTCCAGGGCGTTCTTGTTACGCCCGGTCACCATGAGAACGTCGCTCAGGCCGGCGGCGACGGCCTCCTCGACCACGTACTGGATTGCCGGCTTGTCGACGACCGGAAGCATCTCCTTGGGCATCGCCTTGGTTGCCGGAAGAAAGCGCGTGCCGAGTCCTGCTGCCGGAATGACGGCCTTGGTTATGTGGGTTCCCATGGGCACTAGGTTAGCGGCATCTAGAATGGCCTGTATGGACTCAGACATCGCTCACCGCAAGCGGGCGCTCCGTGCTGAGTTG
>CAIXMB010000070.1 GCA_903920435.1 uncultured Actinomycetes bacterium | reverse complement strand
AGCGGGTTGAGTAGGCCGCCCGCGGCCGTATCGAAACCCGGGTTTCGATACGCGCGCCAGAGCGCGCTACTCAACCAGCCTGAGTGCTAGGCCGTAACGAGCTCGCGGTCGTCGGCCTCCGTGCGCACCGCACGGTTCACGGCAGACACCACGGCCTTGAGCGACGCCGTCGAGATGTCGGCGTCGATACCGACACCCCACAGGCGCTTGCCGTTGACGTTGAGTTCGACGTAGGCGGCGGCGAGGGCATCCCCACTCGCCGACAGCGCATGCTCGACGTAGTCGTAGAGCTTCACGTCGATGCCCTGCTCGGCCATGATCGCGAGGAACGCGGCGATGGGGCCGTTGCCGGTCGCCGTCGCCGCCGTCACCTCCTCGCCGACCCGCAGGCTCACGTCGAGGGTGGTCGAACCGGCCATGTCGCTCGCCGTGCGGGTGGAGTGCAGCTCGAAGCGACCCCACTTGTCACTAGCCACGTGCGCGGGCAGGTACTCGTCGTGGAAGATCTCCCAGATCTGGTCGCTCGTGACCTCGCCGCCCTCGGCGTCGGTCTTGTGCTGTACCACGGCGCTGAACTCAATCTGCAGCTTGCGCGGCAGGTCGAGCGCGTGATCGGCCTTGAGCAGGTAGGCGACACCGCCCTTGCCGGACTGCGAGTTGACGCGCACGACTGCCTCGTACCCGCGGCCCAGGTCTTTCGGGTCGACCGGCAGGTAGGGCACCGCCCAGAGCAGGTCGTCGACCGAGACGCCCTTGGCCTTGGCGTCGGCCTCCATCGCCTCGAAACCCTTCTTGATCGCATCCTGGTGCGAGCCGCTGAAGGCCGTGTAGACGAGGTCGCCCGCCCACGGGCTGCGCTCGGGCACGGGTAGCTGGTTGCAGTACTCGGCGGTGCGCTTGACCTCGTCGAGGTCGCTGAAGTCGATCTGCGGGTCGATGCCCTGAGTGAAGAGGTTGATGCCCAGAGCTACGAGGTCGACGTTGCCGGTGCGCTCCCCGTTGCCGAACAGGCAGCCCTCGATGCGGTCCGCGCCGGCGAGGTACCCCAGCTCGGCGGCGGCGACCGCCGTGCCGCGGTCGTGGTGCGGGTGCAGGGAGAGAATCACGTTCTCGCGGTGGGCGAGGTGCCGAGACATCCACTCGATCGAGTCGGCGTAGACGTTGGGCGTCGCCATCTCGACGGTGGCGGGGAGGTTGATGATCACCTTGCGATCGGGCGTGGGCCCGAAGACCTCGAGCACCTGGTTGCAGACATCGACCGCGAACTCGAGCTCGGTGCCCGTGTAGCTCTCCGGGGAGTACTCGTAGAAGATCTCGGTGCCCTCGGCGATGTGCTCGGCGGCCTTGCAGAGGCGGGCACCGTTCAGTGCGATGTCGATGATGCCCTGCTTGTCGGTGCGGAACACGACGTCGCGCTGCAGGATGCTCGTGGAGTTGTAGAGGTGCACGATCGCCTGCTTCGCGCCCTTGATCGACTCATAGGTGCGGTTGATGAGCTCTTCGCGCGCCTGGGTGAGCACCTGGATGCGCACGTCGTCGGGGATCAGGTCGCCCTCGATGAGGCTGCGCACGAAGTCGAAGTCGGTCTGGGATGCCGACGGGAAGCCGACCTCGATGTCCTTGTAGCCCATCTTCACGAGCAGGTCGAACATGATGCGCTTGCGCTCGGGGCTCATCGGGTCGATGAGGGCCTGGTTGCCGTCGCGCAGGTCGACGGCGCACCAGCGCGGAGCCTCGGTGATGCGCTTGCTCGGCCAGGTGCGGTCGGGCAGGTCGACGCTGATGATCTCGTGGTACGGGCGGTACTTGTGGATCGGCATTGCAGAAGCCGACTGTGTGTTCTTCATGTCTCTGGTTCTTTCGTCTGAATGGATTTGAGATCCAGGCCAACGATGCCGCTTGAAGTCAGCAGAGGCCGCGACGAGTGAGGCCTGAGGTTAGGACTCGTCGCGGCAGCTAAGAAGGAGCAGACCGAACACGCTTTCAGGGTAGCACTGCTGACAGCGGCTGACAGCACCGCGACAGCGGCACGGCGCAACACTCGCACCATGACAAAGATCATCGAGGCCCACGGCCTCACCAAACGATTCGGGAAGACGCAGGCGCTGGCCGGCATCGACCTCGAGGTCGAGCAGGGCACGGTCCTGGGGGTGCTCGGCCCGAACGGCGCCGGCAAGACCACCGCCGTGCGCATTCTCGCCACCCTCCTGCGCCCCGACGGCGGCACCGCGACCGTCGCCGGCCACGATGTCGTCCACGACTCCAAGGCGGTGCGCCGCACCATCGGCCTCACCGGTCAGTACGCGAGCGTCGACGAAGACCTGACGGGCGTCGAGAACCTCGTCATGATCGGCCAGCTCCTCGACCTCTCCACGGTGCAGGCGAAGGCCCGCGCGAAGGAGCTGCTCGAGGAGTTCGACCTCACCGACGCGGGCAGGCGGCACACGTAGACCTACTCGGGCGGTATGCGCCGCCGTCTCGACCTCGCGGCGTCGCTCATCGGCCGGCCGCAGGTCGTCTACCTCGACGAGCCCACCACAGGTCTCGACCCCGCCAAACGCGACGACGTGTGGGGCATGATCCGCGTGCTCGTGCGCCAGGGCACGACCGTCCTGCTCACGACGCAGTACCTCGAGGAGGCGGACGCCCTCGCGAACGAGATCACGGTCATCGACCACGGCAAGGTCATCGCGCACGACACTCCCCAGGGCCTCAAGCGGCAGGTCGGCGGGCAGACCCTCGAGGTTCGGCCAGCACAGCCCGCCGATATCGACCGGGTCACGGCCATGCTCGCGGCCGTCGGCACCCGGGAGCCGGAGCATCCGGCGCCCGACCTCGTCTCGGTGCCCGTGCTCGGCGACGACGCGCTCACGACGGTGGTCGCCCGGCTCGCCGCCGAGAAGATCGCGGTGACCGAGCTCTCGCTGCGACTCCCGAGCCTCGACGAGGTCTTCTACTCGCTCACCGGTCACGTCGACGAGAAGGAGGTGGCGGCATGATCCGCGACTCGCTCATCCTGGCCAAGCGGTCGGTCACGAAGATGTTCCGCAACCCGGAGCAGTTCATCGACGTCACGCTGCAGCCCATCATCATGACCGTGCTCTTCGTCTTCATCTTCGGCGGGGCGGTCGCCGGCGACACTGCGACGTATCTGCCGTTCGTGCTGCCCGGCATCATCGTGCAGACGATCATGTTCACGTCGCTCACGATCGGTGTGAACCTCAACACCGACATCCAGAAGGGCGTGTTCGACCGATTCCGCTCGCTGCCCATCTCGCGCTCCGCTCCCCTGCTGGGCGCGGTCGGTGGCGACATCGTGCGGCACGTGATCGCGCTGGCGGTCTCGCTCGGGTTCGGCACGCTCATCGGCTTCCGCACGGATGTGCCGTGGTACTCGGTTCTCGCCGGTGTCGGGCTGCTCATCCTCTTCGCCGTGAGCCTGTGCTGGGTCTCGGTGCTGATCGGCATGCTCGCGCGCAGCTCGGGAGCGGTGCAGGGCATCTCGTTCCTCATCGTGTTCCCGCTCACCTTCGGGTCGTCGACGTTCGTGCCCGCCAGCACGCTGCCGGACTGGCTGCAGGGCTGGGTCTCGATCAACCCCGTGACGCACCTCATCGAGGCCATGCGCGGGCTGATCTCGGGCGCCTCGTACATGGCCCCCGGCTCGACCCTCGGGCACGAGGTGCTCTGGGTGCTCGCGTCGTGCGTCGTGCTCGTCGGGATCTTCTTCCCGCTCGCGACCTGGGCCTACCGCCGCAAGCTCTAGGCGAGCAGGCTGCGCAGTGACTCGACTGCACCGGGACGGGAGTTGGCTTCGGCCAGCTCCCGTCTCCTGTCGTCGCCGACCGCTGCGAGGAGGGCCGCGACGCGCGGGTCTGTCGTTTCCAGCACCCCGCGGATCGCGACTGCCAGCTCGAGCGCGCGGAACGCCTCATCCGTCTCGCCGCGCGCGAGCGCGAGCTCGCCGAAGCCCAGCGCCACCTGGGCGATGATCGGGTGATCGCCGCTCGCGAGCGCGATCTCGGCGCTCGCCCGGAGCGCGACGAGCGACTCGTCAAGGCGGCCCTCGCGCACCAGGATGCAGCCCCGCGTCAGCTCGATCGAGGCGAGCAGCTGCGGGTAGATCGCGGGCCAGTCCGGCAGGAGCTCGTCGACCCGCGCGAGGAGGTCGCGCGCGGAGTCGAGGTCGTTGCGCGCGAGCGCGACGGTGGCGGCCAGCACCGTGGCCTGCACGATGAGGCGCGAGCCGCCGTCGTCGTGGGCCGCGTCGAGCATCCCCTGCACGCGCGCTTGCGCCTCGTCGGCCCGCCCTAGGCGCAGCAGGAGCGTGAGCGAGAGGCCCTGCTGCTGCTGCAGCGCGTCCTGGGCCGAGGTGATCTCGCGCATTCCCGCCGACGATTGGTCGGTCATCTCGAGCGCCTCCTCGAGGCGCCCGTTGAGGCTCAGCCACTCCGAGCGGATCTGACGCGCGAGCGCGAGCCCCCACTCGTCGCCGATCCGGTCGAACATCTCGAGCGCCCGGGCCGACGAGACGCCCTCGGTCTCGATGTCGCCGCGGTTCTCTGCGAGCGCTGCCCGCATGACGTGCAGGATCGCGGTGGGCCACTCGTCGAGGCCGAGATCGTCGCCGTTCGGGATGTCGACCAGGTAGGGCCACGACTCGTTGCCGAGCGCAGACCCGAACGAGAGCAGCAGCGGCGAGAGTACCTGCAGCAACGGATGCCCGCCCGCAGCCACCGGCTCGAGGGCGGAAACGGCCAGCGCGTCGCGGGCGCGCTGCTCTTGCACGCTGGGGTCGTTCCACGCCGTGTCACCGGTGAACGCCCGGCTGAGGTGGCTCATGAGCGTGACGATCTGGGCCTCGTCGCTCGGGTCGCCCTCGGTGTGCGGCAGCACCTGGTCGAACCAGGCGATCGCGTCGAGGTGCCGATCGCGCACCGTCCAGTACCAGCCGCAGGCTGCGGCGAGCTGCACGGAGACCGCCGGCAGGGGCGCGTCCACCGCGTGGCGCAGCGCGGCGGCCAGGTTGTCCTCCTCGACGTCGAACCACGCGATCGCCTCGTGGATGCCCGAGCCGCGCAGCATGGCGTCGTGCGCCCGCGCGCCCGTCGCCATGAACTGCGTCTGGTTCTCACGGGCGGTCGCGAGCTGCCCGTCCTGTGCCAGGCGGTGGATGCCGTACTCGCGGATCGTCTCCAGCGTGCGGAAGCGGCCCTGGGTGCGCTGCACGAGCGACCGGTCGACGAGCTGGTCGAAGATGTCGGCGGGCAGTTCGAGCTGCTCGGCGAGCCCTGCCCGCGCCGAGACACCCGCGGGGAACACCGCCAGTGCGCACAGCGCTGCCCGCTCGTCGTCGTCGAGCAGGTCCCAGCTCCAGTCGATGAGCGACCACAGGGTCTGGTGCCGCGGCAGCGCCGAGCGCGGGCCGCTCGCGAGGAGGGTGAAGCGGTCGTCGAGTCCCGCCGAGATCTCGGCGAGCGTCATGGTGCGCAGCCGCGCCGCCGCGAGTTCGATCGCGAGCGCAAGCCGATCGAGCCGGTCGCACACCACGAGGGCGAGGCGCCGCTCGTCGTCGTCGAGTTCGAAGCCGCGCGCGGCGACCGTGCGGCGCTCGAAGAGCTCGAGGGCGCCCGCGCGGTCCAGCGCCCCGATCGGCACGAACGCCTCCCCCACGACACCCAGCGGCTCGCGACTCGTCGCGAGCACCCGCAGCCGCGGCAGCGCGCGCAGCAGTTCGGAGACGACGTGCGACGCTTCCTCGACGAGGTGCTCGCAGTTGTCGAGAACGAGCACGAGGTCGCGGCCACCGAGGGCGCTGATGACGCGATCCTCCGTGCCGGAAGCGGTCGGCGCCTCCCCGAGGCGGAGGTCTCGACCGGAGGCGCCCAGCACGGCCGGCCAGACCTCGCCGGCGCCGACCGGGGCGAGCTCCACGAAGAGCGCGTGCTCCCGCTCGCGCGCCAGTGCGAGGGCGAGGCTGGTCTTGCCGGCGCCACCCGGGCCGATGATCGTGACGATGCGGTTCGCCGCGAGTTGCGAGCGGGTGAGTGCGAGGTCGAGGTCGCGGCCGATGAGGTCCGTCAGAGGCGCGGGGACGTCGTGCACGGGCGCATGGACCGTGCCGCCGAGCTCGAGCGCGCGCGTGCGGTCGTCGAGGAGTTCGGCCGCGAACCACTCGAAGCCCTCCGGATGCCACGGCTCCCCCCGCCACACCGCGAGGGCCCTCGTTGCCAGTGCGGGGTCCCGCTCGGCCGACGCGGCAGCGACGAGGTCTTGGAACTCGAGCACGTCAACGTCGTCCCTGGCCACGACCAGCCGGTAACCACCGGGATCGGACTCGATGGCGCCCGCAGGCAACTGTGACCGCAGTCGCGAGACGATCGACTGCAGTGCGGCCCTGGCGTTCTCCGGGGCGTCGTCCGGCCACAGGTCGTCGACGAGGGTCCTGGTCGCGACGACGGTTCCCGCGTCGATGGCGAGGCGGAACAGCAGGGCGCGCTGCATGGCGCCGGTGACGGTTCCGTCATCGACGCCCAGCCCGCCGAAGAACCCGATACGCACGGGCACGAGTCTACGGCGGGCGGGTGTCGCGACTACTCGACCGAGAGGGCTACGACGGGCGCGATGCTCGTCGCCCGACGGGTGGGTGCCACCGAGGCGACCGCGGTGAGCGTGGCGCCGGCGACGACCACGGCGCCGATCAGCCAGAGCGGGATGACCGGCGCCATCAGGCCCTCGACGCCCGGGGCCGTGCCGATGAACGACTGGGCGCCCACCCAGCCGTAGCCGATGCCCAGCACGAGGCCGACGATGACGGCGGCGGCGGTCAGCTGCGCGGCCTCGGACGTGACCATCTGCCGGAGCTGGCGGCTCGTGAAACCGAGCGCGCGCAGCAGACCGAGCTCGCGCGTGCGCTGCAGCACGCTCAGCGACAGGTTGTTCACGAGGCCGACCGCGGCGATGAGCGCGCTGAACCCGATGAGCACCGAGAACACCGCGACGATGCCGTTGAGCAGCGGGTCCACGTCCGCGGCGTCGGCCATGGGGCTCAACGCCTTCTGGAACGTTGCCGCAGCGACGGCGAACATCGTGACAAGGGTGACCCCGATGACGAGTCCGATGGTCATGCGCGAGCTGCGCTCGGGGTAACGCACGGCGTTCTCCGCGGCCAGCCGGGCCGCGGGGCTTCTGCCGAGCATCCGGCCGACCAGGCGCAGGGTGGGCGGCATGATGAGCTCCGCGCCAAGGATGAGGCCGGTGAACGAGATGATGCCGCCGAACACACCCACGAGTACTCCCACGGGCGACTGCATGCCGACGACCACCGAGAGCGCCAGGATCGCCGTGCCGATGAGGAACAGCACGAAGGCGAAGCGATTGCGGCCCTTGTGGCCGGCCGCCTCCTCCCGGCTCTCCTCGAGCGCGGCACCCGTCGCCTGCATCGGACTCACGAGGAGCACCCGGCGCGAGCCGACCCACGACGCGATCCACGTGGTGAGCACGACGCCCACGATCGGGATGAGGATGACGGGCTCGAGGTAGGTGTAGCCGATGGACGGGATGAAATCGAGGGCGATGCCCACGAGCACGAGCCCGAAGGTCACGAGGCTGCCCGCGATGGTGCCGATGATCGCCCCGATGGTGCCGACCATGAGACCCTCGGATGCCACGGCCCGGCGCTGGCTCGCAGCGGTCGCGCCCACCAGCCGCAGCAGGGCGATGGTGCGCGTGCGACCGGCGATGATCGTCGAGAACGTGTTCGCCGTGACGACGGCACCCACGTAGGTCGCGATGACGATGAACACGATCGCGATCACCTGGAGCATGACGGTGAGCGCCGCGCTCGACCCGAGCACGTCGTTCGAGGTGATCGCGAGCGCGAGGTTCGTCGTCACCTGCAGCAGCGAGACGCCGAAGGCAGCGCTCAGCGAGGCGACGAGGATGCTCGGCCGGTGCTCGCGGAAGCTGAAGCTGTTCATGAGCGCGACTCCATGCCGAGCATGTACTCCGAGATCTCGGCGGCGGTCGAGCGCGTGCGATCCTCGACGACCTTGCCGTCGGCGAGGAACAGGATGCGGTCGGCGTAGCTGGCGGCGATGGGGTCGTGGGTGACCATCGCGATGCTCTGGCCGTAGGTCGCGCTCGACGCGGCGAGCAACGAGAGCACCTCGCGCCCCGTGCGCGAGTCGAGGTTGCCGGTGGGCTCGTCGGCGAAGACGAGCTCGGGGCGGGAGCCGAGCGCGCGGGCGATCGCGACACGCTGCTGCTGGCCGCCCGAGAGCTCGTGCGGGCGGTGGCGCAGCCGGTCGGCGAGCCCGAGCGAGCCGACGAGCTCGTCGATCCAGCCGCGCTCGCCCGACGTGGGCTTGCGGCCGTCGAGTTCGAACGGCAGCAGGATGTTGCCCTCGATGTCGAGGGTGGGCACGAGGTTGAACGACTGGAAGACGAAGCCGACACGTCGTCGGCGGATCATCGTGAGCTCGGTGTCCTGCAGGCCGGTGATCTCGGTGTTGCCGATCCAGACCCTGCCCGAGGTGGCGGTGTCGAGGCCCGCCATGATGTGCATGAGCGTCGACTTGCCCGAGCCGCTCGGGCCCATGATTGCGGTGAACTCGCCCTTGCGGATGCCGATCGACACGTCGTCGAGGGCGGTCACCGCGGTGGAGCCCGCGCCGTAGGACTTGGTGAGTTGTGCGACCCTGGCGACGAGGCCCAGAGAGTCGGGGGTGATTTCAGTCATGACTCAAGCCTCGTCAGTCCGGCGCGCGGGCGAGTCGGCCTCACGTCTCGACTGCGTACATCTAAGGGATGATCCCGCTCTCGTACGCGAACACAACGAGCTGCACGCGATCGCGCAGGTCGAGCTTGGCGAGGATGCGGCTGATGTGCGTCTTGACGGTGGCCTCGCTGAGGAACTCGGCCTTGGCGATCTCGGCGTTGCTCAGCCCGCGGGCCGCGAGCAGGAAGATCTCCTTCTCGCGCGCGGTGAGCTGGGCGAAATTCGCCGGCTCCGTCGAGGCCTGCTGCCCGAAGTGCTCGAAGAGCTCGCGAGTGGCCGATGCCGCGATCACCGAGCTGCCCGAGTGCACCGCCCTGATAGCTGCGAGCAGCAGCTCGGGGTCGGCATCCTTGAGGATGAACCCGCTCGCTCCCCCGCGGATCGCACGGGCGGCCGCCTCGTCGAGGTCGAACGTCGTGAGCACGATCACCCGTGGGGCCTTCGGGCCGGATGCCACGATCCGGCTGGTCGCCTCGATGCCGTCCATCACGGGCATCCGGATGTCCATCAGGATCACGTCGGGCTTGGTCTCGGCGGCCATCAGCACGCCGGCGGACCCGTCGCCGGCCTCGCCGACGAACTCGAGGTCGGGCTGCGACGACACGAGCATGCGGATGCCCGCGCGGAACAGCGCCTGGTCGTCGACGAGTGCGACGCGGATCACGCGGGGACCCTCGCGCGCACAACCCAGTGGTCGTTCTCGGCGGCGGCGCTCAGGCTTCCGCCCACGAGCAGCGCGCGCTCGCGCATGCCCGCCAGTCCGTGACCGGGGGTGGGCTCGCGCGCCGGGAGGCGGAGCGCGTTCGAGATCGTGAGGGCTGCGGCATCCGGCAGCCACTCGATGAGCACGACCACCTCCTCGTCGGTGTCGCCGTGCCGGAGCGCGTTCGTGAGTGCCTCCTGCACGATGCGGTAGACCGCGAGTTCCCGGGCCGCTGCGAGCGGCAGCGGGGCTCCGCGCTGCTCGAGCGCGACGACGAGCCCCGACGAGCGCAGCTGCTCGACGAGGCGGTCGAGGTCGGCGAGCACGGGCTGCGGGCCCTCGTCCTGGTTGTGGCGCAGTTGGCCGAGCAGCAGGCGCACGTCGGCGAGCGCCTCGCGTGCTGTCGCCGCGATCGTGGTGAGCGCGGCATCGGCGGCCGGCTTGTCGCCGGCGTACCGGGCGCCGTCGGCCTGGGCGATCACCACGGCGAGGG
This sequence comes from uncultured Actinomycetes bacterium, assembly GCA_903920435.1. GTDB lineage: Bacteria > Actinomycetota > Actinomycetes > Actinomycetales > Microbacteriaceae > Rhodoglobus. The sequence goes on along the minus strand of CAIXMB010000070.1, from coordinate 696 downwards.
AGTGCGCGACGACGTCGTGCATGTCGCGCGCGATGCGGTTGCGCTCCTGCTCGACGATGGTCTGCTGCTCGGCGGCGAGCTTGTCGCGGCGGTTCTGCCGCGCCGTGTCCCAGGTGCGCCAGAGCAGTCCGAGCGTCCAGGAGAGGCCGAGCACGGCGACGGCGCCGATCACGCTCACGCTGAAGCCGCGGAAGAATACGGCGACTCCGTCGGGGGTGCCGAAGATTCCCGAAACCAGGACGATGTAGGCGCTCGCGATCACCGCGCCCCCGATCGCCGAGGCGAGTCCGATCCAGCGCACGAGTCGCTCGCCGTAGCGGGCGGTGGCGAAGAGCACGGCGAGGATCGCGGCGTTCGAGACATCCGGCGGGATCGCCGCAGCCATCTGGATCACCGCACCGAGCCACGCGACCCCGAGCGCGAGCGCCGGGCTCAGCCGCCGGATCGCGAGCGCGCCCGCCATGAGCAGCACGACCCCCCACAGCACGACGTTGTCGAACGCCATGGTCGCGCGCGCGAGGAAGCACAGGCCGGCGAGTCCGACGTCGACCGTGAGTTGGAACGGCGTCAGGCGGCGGAACATGCCTTAACGCTAGGCGGATGCCGCGTGCCGCGCGTCCCTCGCGCGATGTAGTTGGGCGGCCCGCCCCTCGCGGACGGCCCTCGAGAATCCAGTTGTGGCTAGAGCACGGCCTT
>CAIXMB010000069.1 GCA_903920435.1 uncultured Actinomycetes bacterium | reverse complement strand
CGTCGACACCGACAGCGGAGAGCTCCTGAGCGAGCGCATCAAGCTGCCGACGCCGGAGGGCGGCGCGCCCAACGACATCGTGAAGACGGTCGTGCAGCTGATCTCCGATCTGGGCGGTGTCGAGGACGACGTGCCGCTCGGTGTCTGCTTCCCGGCGATCGTGCGGGGCGGGCGCACGATGTCGGCCGCGAACGTGTCGAAGAAGTGGATCGGCCTCGAGGCCGAGGCGCTCTTCGAGAAGGCGCTCGGGCGCGACATCCACTTCGTGAACGACGCCGATGCCGCGGGCTACGCCGAGGTGCGCTACGGCGCCGCCAAGGGCGTGAAGGGGCTCGTCATCCTCACGACGCTCGGCACCGGCATCGGCAGCGCGCTCATCTACAACGACGTGCTCATCCCCAACTCCGAGCTCGGCCACCTCGAGCTCGACGGCAAGGACGCCGAGAAGAGGGCTGCCTACTCGGCGAAGGAGCGCGAGAACCTCGACTGGAAGGAGTGGTCCAAGCGCCTGCAGCGCTACTACGAGCACCTCGAGTCGCTGTTCTCCCCCGACCTGTTCATCGTCGGCGGCGGCGTCTCGAAGACCGCGGACGACTTCCTGCCGCTGCTCAAGCTCGACACCCCGATCGTGCCCGCCGTGCACCGGAACAACGCGGGGATCCTCGGCGGCGCCGCCCTCGCCGCGCCTCAGCCGGCCGCAGCGCCGCCCGTCGAGTTCCAGACCGACGCGAAGTAACGCCGTGTACTCCCTCACGTCCCGCGCCGATGTCGCCACCGAGCGCCCCGAGCGCTGGGCCAAGCAACTCGTCTCCCACCTCGGCCACAAGGTCGCCCGCGAGAAGACCGACCGCGGCGACGAACTCTCGATCGGGGATGCCCTGGGCGTTGTGAGCGTCACGCCCGGGGCCGTCGTGCTCGAGGCCTATGCGAACGATCCGGAGATGCTCGCCCGCGTCGAGGACGTGCTGGGCCGCCACCTCGAGCGCTTCGCGGAGAAGGACGGGCTGAAGGTCACCTGGTCACGGTGACGACGGTCTCGTCGATGGTCGCGGTGAACCCGTAGGCCTCGGCGAGTTCGACCACCGCGGGCGCCTGCTCCTCGCTCACCTCGGTGAGCAGCGCCCCGCCGGGCGCGAGCCAATCCCCCGCCTCGGCGAGAATGCGGCGAACTAGGGCGAGGCCGTCCGCACCGCCGTCGAGGGCCAGCAACGGCTCGAAGTCGCGCGCCTCGTGCGGCAGGAGATCGATCTCGTCGGTGGGGACATACGGCGCGATCACGACGATCAGGTCGAACGTGAGGCCGCGCGGGAGCGGGTCGAACAGGTCGCCCTCGAACACGCGGGGCACGTTCTGCCGGGCCACCGCCGCGGCGACCGGGTCGAGCTCGGCCGACCATAGCTCCGCACCCAACTCACTCGCGACGGCGGCACCCACGGCGCCGCTGCCGCAGCACAGGTCGAGCACGGTGGACCCGCCGCGAGCGATCGCGAGGTCGACGAGGTACTCCGTGCGCGGGCGCGGCACGAACACCCCTGGGGCCACGACGTAACGGCGGCCGTGGAACTCCGCCCAGCCGAGCACGTGCTCGAGCGGCAGGCCCTCGACGCGCAGGCGGGTCATCCGCTCGAGTTCGGCCGGGTCATCCGTCTCGGCGACGAGGAGGGCGGCCTCCTCCTCGGCGAAGACGCAGCCGGCGGCGCGCAAGCGCGTCTCGAGAGCCTCGACGACCGAGCGGTCAGTCAATGCGTGTGCCCTGATGGAACATGACGCGCCAGCCGTCTACCGAGTCGCGCCAGATCGACGAGCGGCGCACGCTGCGGTTCTCGATGGTCGAGACGTAGGTGACGAGCACGAGGTGATCGGCGATGGCGCGCGCATCCATCTCGGAGATCCTGACGTGCGGCGTGCTCGACGCCGTGCCGAATTCGCTCAGAATCTCGGTGTGGTCCCACAGTCTGCCGCCCTGTCCGACTTCGAGGAACTCGGGGTCGATGAGCTTCGCCGCCGCCGAGCGGTCTGCCCGGACGGCAGGGTCGAGCAGCGCGAGTTCCCCCGCGATCGCTGCCGCCGTGGCATCCGTCACGAGCACAGCCTATGAGGGAAGCAGCCCGACCCACGCGTTTACGACGTTTTCGAGTGCCGCGCGTTTCGCGACGATGTCGTCGGTGCCGGTGAAGCGAAGCTCCCGACGGTCCTTCCAGTCGCCGAGCATGAGGCCCGTCGGGTCGGGAACGAGCCCGTGCGGGAAGACGAGTACGAGGCGCACGAACTCGCGCGGGCGCAGTTCGAATGCGCCGAGATCGTCCTTGCCCGAGTAGAAGCTCGGCGACTTCCACTTGATGCGCTCCGCGATAGCCGGGTTCGCTCCGAGCACGATGCCCCTGATGAGGCGCACCTCAGTGACGAACGGATGCTCGAGCCCCGCCAAGTACTCATCGACTTCGCTCGCGGACACAGGCACAATCGAACCATGGAATCGCAACACTTGAGCGTCCATATCCGTCGCAGTGTCGACGCCGTCTACGACTACGCGTCCAATCCCGAGAACCTGCCCGAGTGGGCGGAGGGCCTCTCGGCAGGTATCGAGAACGTCAACGGCGACTGGGTCTCCGACTCCCCCATGGGCCGGGTGATCGTCGAGATGATCGAGCCCAACGCGTACGGCGTGCTCGACCACTGGGTGACGACGCCCGAGGGCGACGCGTTCTACAACCCCATGCGGGTGATCGAGGCCGACGGCGGCTGCGAGGTGGTCTTCACCCTGCGGCGCCAGCCCGGGATGTCCGACGACGCGTTCGAGGCCGACGCGATCGCCATCACGACCGATCTCGCGACGCTCAAGGGGATCCTCGAGCGCCGCTAGGAGAACGCCTCGACGGCGAGCCCGATGAGCCCGAGCACGAGACCGGTCGCCCCCATCACGACGATCGCGATGCGCGTGCCGACGGGCGGCATCTGCCGGATACCCGCCAGCGCGGCGATCGCGAGGAGGATGCCCACCAGGCTCGGGATGAACAACGGATTCGCGAAGAGCGAGACGAAGCCGAGGGCTGCCGACACGACGGCGGTCGGGAGCGTCGCGGCGCCGATGCCGCTCACCGGGCCGGCGGGCGGCGAACTCCGGTCACCCAGCTCGAGCGGGGTGATGCGGGTGTGCGGGGTCCACGCCGTGCCGTTCCACCACTGGTCCCGGCCGCCGACGTTCGGGCTCGGGTACCACCCCTTGGCGTAATCGGTCACGAGCTGACGTCGAACGTGATCTCCGCGACGAAGCCGATGATCGCGACGATGAGGAAGAAGGTCGCTACGCCACCGAGCACCAGGCCGAGCGTCGGAACGACGATGTTCGAGGAGGTGGCCCCCGCTGCCCGCAGGGCACGCGCCCGGTTGATGCCGAGGATTCCCAGCACCACGGCGGGCGGCCCGGTGAGGGAGAACCCGAAGACCCCGATGATGCCGAGGATGAGCGAGAGCGTCGCGAACCGGTTCTGCCGGAGGTTGAGGGTGATGCCCGACGACACGCGCGCCGGGGCGACGGGGACTGCGGGCGCGTACGGGTCCGGTCGCTGGGAGACGGGAGCGCCCACCGCGGAGACGCCACCGCGCCGGGAGTCGCTCCAGCCGGCCCCGTTCCACCACCGGTCACCGGGCTTGCCGTCGGGATCCGGGTACCAGCCAGGGCTCGTGTACTGCTCAGCCATGGGGAGAGTCTGCCACGGCGGCTGGGTGAATGGGCCGGCTGGTACGCCGGGTTCTGTTGACACCTTGCGGTGCTGGACGGCCATCTATCTACGACGTACGTTGCCGCACGTCTCTAGCGGTCTACCCGGAAACTGGGCGAGCCACCCGTAACGCTTCCTGTCTGACCTTGCTCCGGACGAGGTTTACCTAGCCGGTCGTGTCACCACGGCCGCTGGTGGTCTCTTACACCACCGTTTCACCCTTACCCGCGCCTTGCGGCACGGGCGGTCTACTTTCTGTTGCACTGTTCTCGCGGGTTACCCCGGGTGGGTGTTACCCACCGCCCTGCTCTGCGGAGCCCGGACGTTCCTCGGGACTGTTGCCAGCCACGCGACCGTCTTGCCGACCCATTCGGTTGGCAAGCCTACCCGCGCAGTGCGCGCTCGGTGTCTTCGGCCACGAGGTCGGCGTTGAGCTGGGCCGCCGCCTGCATGCCCTGCGCGGCAGCGACGATCACCTGCGCCATGGGGTCGGTGACGTTGCCCGCCGCCCAGACTCCCGGCACCGCCGTCTCGCCACGGGCGTCGACGGTCACGTGCGTCGCAACCCCCGACGGATGCTCGACCGCCACGAGACCGAGCCCCGCGAGCATCCCGGCTCGCGCGTGCATCCTGGTGCCCACCGCCAGTGCCTCGATCTCGTGCTCGGCGCCGTCCGAGAGCCTCACCCCCGCGAGGGCGCCGTCCGTCACGACGAGCGACGCGATCGTGCCCTCGACGACGGTGATGCCGCGCGCCCGCACACCCTCGAGACCCTCGGTCTCGGTGGTGAAGAGCGTGACGCGGTCGCTCAACTCGCGGAAGAGCTGCGCCTGGTGCACCGAGCCCGCGACGCCGATCGCCCGATCGCGCACCTCCCACCCGTGGCAGTACGGGCAGTGGATGACGTCGTGGCCCCACCGCTCCGCCAGCCCCGCGATCTCGGGCAGTTCGTCGACGAGCCCGGTCGCGAGCAGGATGCGACGGGTGCGCACGGCGCCGGCATCCGTGTCGAGTTCGAAACCGCCGTCGATGTGACGGGCAGCACGAACCTCGCCCCGCCGCACCACGACGCCGTACCGCTCGGCCTGCTCGCGGCCGATGGCGAGCAACTCGGCGGGCGGCATGCCGTCACGGCTGAGGAAGTTGTGCACGCCCTCCGCGGGCGCGTTGCGGGGCGCGCCGGAGTCGATGACGAGCACGTCGCGACGGAACCTGCCCAGTACTGCCGCTGCCGACAGGCCCGCGGCACCCCCGCCGATGATGATCACGTCATGCTGTTCGCTCATGCCTCAATGCTCGAACTGCGTCGCACGGATTGACAAGTTGCGTTGCCGGAATGGCAAACTTGCGGGCATGGATGACACCCTCACCGGAGTCGGGGCACGCCTGCGCGCGCTGCGGTTGCGACGGCACGTGACCCTCGCCGAGCTCTCCGCGTCGACGGGCATCTCGGTCAGCACCCTGTCGCGTCTCGAGTCGGGGCATCGAAAGCCCACCCTCGAACTGCTGCTACCGCTCGCGCGCACCCACGGCGTTCCGCTGGACGAGCTCGTGGGAGCGCCCGCGACCGGCGACCCGCGCATCCACCTCCGACCCGTGCAGCACGGCGGGCAGACGATCATCCCGCTGTCGCGGAACACCGGCGGCCTCCAGGCGTTCAAGCACGTCATCGCCGCGTCGAGCCCGCGCACCGAGCCCGAGCTCAAGGTGCACGAGGGCCACGAGTGGGTCTACGTGATCTCCGGCAAGCTGCGGCTGATCCTCGGCGAGCACGACCTCGTGCTTCCGGCCGGCGAGGCCGCGGAGTTCGACACGAACACCCCGCACTGGTTCGGTCGCGCCGACGGTCGCGCCGTCGAGTTCCTGAGTCTCTTCGGCAGGCAGGGCGAACGGATGCACGTGCGCGCGAGCTCGCGCCGCTGAGCCGTGCGCGGCTAGAGCCCCGACTCCGCCGTCCGCACCAGGATCGCCTCGCTCGACGCGCACATGATGACGTCGTCGGGTGCCGCCGCGCGGATCGCCTGCATCTCGTTCTCGAGCAGCTTCACGCCCGAGGCCAGCGACACCCCGCCGCGCAGCAGCGACGCGCCCGTGCCGTAGCGCGCACGCTGGCGCTCGTAGAGGGCGAGGAGGTCGGCGGGGATCTTCGCCGCCACGGCCTCCCGGCCGCCGGCGGCCGCCGTGCGCTCCGCAGCGATCGAGTCGAGCTGGGCATCCCTGTCGACCTCGACCTCGGCCGCGCGGGCGCGCAGTGCGTCGAGGGCGGCGGTCGTGTTGTCGACGAGGGTCTGCTGCTCCTCGAGCTTCTCCATGACGGTGAGCTCGATCTCCTCGAGGTCGCCCAGGCGCTTGCGCAGTGCGGCGAGCTCCTGCTCCAGGGCGGAGACGTCCTTGACCGACGAGCTCGACTGCACTCGCTCGGTGTCACGGGCGATGCGCGTCTCCACGACCTCCACGTCTGACTCGAGGCGGCGCAGTTCGATCTTCACATCTTCGAGGGCGCCGTTCTGCTCGCCGAGCGTGAGGCGCAGCGCCTCGGCATCCTTCGCGAAGCCCGCGAGGGTGGCGAGCTCGGGCAGCGACTTCGCGCGGTGGTCGAGCTGCGCGAGCTTGGTGTCGAACGCCTGCAGGTCGAGGAGCAGAGCCTGGTCTGCTGGTGCGGCTTTCAGGGCCATAGGTCAACTTCTCTCATTGGATGATGGTGAAATCCCACGGGTCGGTGCGCAGTTCGCTCACCGTGATCTCGACGCCCGGGAGGGCCTCGCGCAGTTCGGCGGCAGCCGCCTCGAGCCAGAGCCACTCGCTCGCCCAGTGCGACACGTCGATGAGCGCCGGGCCGCCCGCGACGCGGGAATTCTCGCGGGCCTCGGAGGCCGGGTGGTGACGAAGGTCGCTCGTGATGTACACGTCGGCTGCGAGCACCGCGGGCGACGACAGGTAGGCGTCGCCGGCGCCGCCGCACAGCGCCACCGTCGAGACGGGGCGGTCGAACTCGCCGGAGACGCGAATGCCGCTCGCCGTCGCGGGCAGGAGGTCGCCGAGAGCTCGCGCGAGGGTGCCGAGTGTGGTGGGAGCGGGCAGGGTGCCCACGCGCCCGATCCCCCGCGCAGGGTCGGTTGCGGGCACGAGCGGGCGCACGTCGCGCAGCCCCAGCTTCGCGGCGAACGATGCCGATGTGCCGGTCTCGACGACGTCGGCGTTGGTGTGGGCGGCGAGCAGAGCGCAATTGCCACGGATGAGCCGGCTCAGCGCCGCGCCCTTGTACCGGTCACTCGCTACCGACGTCACGCCCCGCAGCAGGAGCGGGTGGTGCACGAGCAGCATGCCGACGCCCAGCTCGAGCGCCTCGTCCACGGTGTCCAGCACGGCGTCGACCGCGAGCAGGATCGAGTCGACGGGCGCATCCAGGTCCCCAGCGATGAGACCCACGGAGTCCCACGACTCGGCCCCCGCCGCAGGCCACAGGCGCTCCACGGCAGCGGAGACGTCGGCGACTGTGGTGGGCACGAGCCCCAGTCTATTCGGCGGCGGCACCGGCTATTCCGGAGCGCGCATGGCCTCCTGCTTGCGGATGGCCGGGATTCCCGCGACGATCGGCAGCAGCAGGCCGAGCACGAGCGCGACGAGGACACCGAGGTCGGTTCCCGCGAGATCGCTGTCGACGGGGATGCCGAGGAGCGGGAATCCGTAGCCCTGCCAGTTCAACCACGACACGGTCGCGGTGGTCAGGCCGAACCCGATAACAGTGATCACGACGAGGCCGATGAGGTTCACCCAGCGCACGTCTGCGTAGACACCGCCGCGGCGCACGAGCGACTGCCCCTCGAAACGACGGTTGCGGATCATCGTCTCGGCGGCGAAGATGCCGGCCCACGCCGCCGTCGGCACGGCCAGCGTGGTCGCCGCATCGCGGAACAGCTCGTTGATGCCGCCCGTCACGCCGAAGCCCAGGAGCAGGGCAAGTGCGCCGAGCAGCACTCCGACGATCACGATGGACCACTGCCGCTTGACCCGCACGCCGACCGCCTGCAGCGCGAAGCCGCCCGAGTAGACGGAGAGGATGGTGCCCGACAGCAGGCTCAGGGCCGCCGCCGCGATGAGCGGCACGGGGTACCAGCTCGGCAGCATGCCCGCGAGCGTGTCGAGGGGCGAGAGCAGGAACCCGTTCGCTATCCCCTTGTCGGAGGCGGCGAGCAGCGCGCCGTAGGCGATGAGCAGGAAGCTCGGCAGGGTCGTGCCGAAGGTCGCCCAGAGCATCGACGACGCCCCGCTCGTCTCGGGGCGCTGGTAGCGGGCGAGGTCGGCGCCGCTGTTCGCCCACACGAGGCCGACGAAGCTGAACACGAGCACGGCGCCCGTGATGGTCAGCAGCCACGGTCCATCGGCGACGGTGAGTGCCTGCGGGATGTCGATGTACTGGTAGGTCATGGCGATGAGGCCGACGATGAGGATGCCCGAGATGATGCTCAGTACCAGCTGGATCTTGGCGAACAGCGGGTAACCCGCGAACGCCACGAGCACTGCGATGAGGAAGCCGGCGGCGAGCGAGATCAGCAGCACCTGCATCTCGCCGAGCGACCCGCCCACCCCGGCGCCGACGACCACCATGGTGATCGACGACGCGAGCAGCCACAGCAGCACCGCGCCCCAGAACACGCGCGAGACCAGGGCGACGAGCGCGGGCACCACGTTGCCGATGACGCCGAACGACGCTCGCGACACGATCATCGTCGGCTGGCCGCTGCGCTTGCCCGCGAGCGTGGTGAGCCCGAGCGGGAGGAACGAGATCGCGACACCGGCGAGGATCGCGACGATCGACTGGCGCAGGCTCATACCCACGGCGAAGACCGCGGCACCGAGGCCGAGGCTGAGGATCGAGGAGTTGGCGGCGAACCAGAGCCAGAAGAGGCGGGCCGCGCGCCCGACCCGGTGGTCGACGGCGGTCGGCTCGACATCGCTCTCCTCGATGGAGAACACCGGAAGCGGTACGGGCTCGTCGTCGTAGAGCACCTGCTCGTCCACGGGGATGCGCACCGTGGAGATGGGCCCGGAAGGCGGCGAGATCGAGTTGTTGACCGCGGCGACACCCGAGGCGTCGACGGCGACGGGTCCGAGGATTCCCTCGAAAGCGCGATCGGTCTCGTCGACGTCGTCGTCGAGCTCCTCCTCGTAGGCCTGGTCGATGACGGTGATCGATCCGGTGTCGGTGGGCACGGGCTCCCCCGCGGCGACGGGCAGGGGCTCGATGAAGAGCGCCTCGGGAACGGCGCTCGCGGGCTCCTCCTCGGTGCGCACGGGCGGCTCCTCAGAGAGGAGGGAGTCGAAGCTGAAGCCGGCGACGGGTTCGCGCACGGGCGGCGGTCCGGGCGACGTCCAGTCGAAGGCCCGGGCGCCCGGTTCGGGGTCATCGTCGTCGTCGTCATCGACGTCGGTCTCGACAGGCGGGCCCGCCAGAGCCGCATCGAAGGCCGAGGCCTTGGCCTGCGACGGGAAGATGGGTGGTCCGCCGAACGGCGTCGGCTCGATGAGCGGCGGCGGGGTGTCGGGCAGCGGCTCGACGGTGAGCTCGGGCACCGCCGCCACGACCTCGACGTCGTCCGTCTCCGGCTCGAGAGTCGGAACCACGACGGCGTCATCATCGGCGACGGGGATGCTCGGGGCAGCGGCCGGGGTCGCGGGCTCGACGAGGGGGGCGGGCGCGAAGCCCGGGGTCGACGTGATCACCGGACCGGTCGCGGACCAGTCGAACGGCGCACGCGTCGCCGGGGCGGGAGCCGGCGCCTGCGCGAGCGCCTCAGCGGTCGCCGCGGCTGCGGCGGGGTCGGGCGCGGGGGCCGGGGCGGGCGCCTCGGGCTCGTCCCACGCGGCGGGTGACCACGAGGCGCTCGGCGCGGGAACCTCCCACGCGGGAAGCG
>CAIXMB010000068.1 GCA_903920435.1 uncultured Actinomycetes bacterium | reverse complement strand
GGCGAGGATCGCGGCGTTCGAGACATCCGGCGGGATCGCCGCAGCCATCTGGATCACCGCACCGAGCCACGCGACCCCGAGTGCGAGCGCCGGGCTCAGGCGCCGGATCGCGAGCGCGCCCGCCATGAGCAGCACGACCCCCCACAGCACGACGTTGTCGAACGCCAGGGTCGCGCGCGCGAGGAAGCACAGGCCGGCGATTCCGACGTCGACCGTGAGTTGGAACGGCGTCAGGCGGCGGAACATGCCTTAACGCTAGGCCGGATGCCGCGTGCCGCGCGTCCCTCGCGCGATGTAGTTGGGCGGCCCGCCCCTCGCGGACGGCCCTCGAGAATCCAGTTGTGGCTAGAGCACGGCCTTCGTCCGCCACAACTGGCTTCTGGAGACCCTCCCGCGCCAGCCCTTCGCACGGAGGGCTGCCACCACCCTCAGCGCAAGTGGATTATGAAACTGCTTCTCGGGCAGGCGCCGGATTGCGCGCGCTAGAACCCCAGGCGCCCCAGCTGCTTCGCGTCGCGCTGCCACTCCTTCGCGACCTTCACGCGCAGGGAGAGGAACACCTTGCGGCCGAGCAGCTTCTCGATCTCGGCCCGGGCGCGGGCGCCGACATCCTGCAGGCGCTGCCCCTGGTGCCCGATGATGATGCCCTTCTGGCTGTCGCGCTCGACGAAGAGGTTGGCGTAGATCTCGATCAGATCCTTGGTCTCGCTCTCGATCATGTCGTCGAGGGTGACGGCGATCGAGTGCGGCAGTTCGTCCATGACGCCCTCGAGCACGGCCTCGCGGATGAGCTCGGCCACCCGCGACTCCGTGGTCTCGTCGGTGGTCGCGTCATCCGGGTAGAGGGCCTGCGACACGGGCATGAGCTTCACGAGTTCCGCACCGAGGATGTCGAGCTGGGTCTTGTCGAACGACGAGATGGGGATGATCGCGTCCCAGTCGCGCAGCTCGGAGACCGCCTGCAGCTGCTCGGCGACACCCGGGCGTGACGACGCGTCGATCTTGGTGACGATCGCGACCTTCTTCGCGCGCGGGAACGAGTCGAGCTGCTCGTTGATGTACTTGTCGCCGGGGCCGATCTTCTCGTTGGCCGGCAGGCACAGGCCGATCACGTCGACCTCGGCGAGGGTGTCCTGCACGATCGTGTTCAGCCGCTCGCCCAGCAGCGTGCGCGGCCTGTGCATTCCGGGGGTGTCGACGATGATGAGCTGACCGCCGTCCAAGTGCACGATGCCCCGGATGGCCCGCCGCGTCGTCTGGGGCTTGGACGAGGTGATCGCCACCTTCTCCCCCACCAGCGCGTTGGTGAGAGTGGACTTGCCGACATTGGGTCGCCCGACAAAAGAGACGAAGCCAGCTCGAAAATCAGTCATGGTCGTCCTTGCTGTTGAACGCCTCCTGGGCGTCGATGAGGGCCTCGTCGCGCTCGACGAGCACCGTGCTGAGCCGCTTGCGGCGGCCCTCGGTGCGGTCGGCGGTGAGGATGAGTCCGGAGAATTCGGCGGAGGCGCCGGTCGTGGGCAGTCGGCCGAGCACCTTGGTGATGAGCCCGCCCACCGAGTCGACCTCGTCGTCTTCGAGCTCGAGGCCGAACAGGTCGCCGAGCTCGTCGATCGGGAGCCTGGCCGAGACGCGGAACTTGCCGGAGCCGAGGTCTTCCACCTCCGCGACCTCGTGGTCGTACTCGTCGGAGATGTCGCCCACGAGCTCCTCGATGAGGTCTTCGAGGGTCGCGAGCCCTGCGATTCCGCCGTACTCGTCGACGACCATCGCGAGGTGGTTCGACTCGAGCTGCATCTGCCGCAGGAGGCTGTCGGCCTTCTGCGACTCCGGCACGAAGAGCGCCGGGCGCGCGAGCTGCGCGGCGGTGAGGGTGGGGTCGGCGTCGAGGATCTGCTCAACTGTGCCCGTCTCATACGCGACACGGGCGACGTCACGGAGGTACAGCACCCCGAGCACCTCGTCGATGTCGTCGCCGATAACGGGCATCCGTGAGATTCCCTTGCTCAGGAATAGGCCCATCGACGCGCCCATCGTGGCGTCGGCGTCGATCGTCACCATGTCGGTGCGCGGGATCATCACCTCGCGCACGACCGTGTCGTTGAACTCGAAGATCGAGTGGATGAGCTCGCGGTCGTCCTCCTCGAGCACCTCGAGCTCGGTGGCCTCGTCGACCATGCTGAGCAGCTGCTCCTCGCTCGAGAAGGTGGCGCTCGGCGGGCGGCCCGGGGTCACGCGATTGCCGAGGGCGACGAGCGCCGCCGCGATCGGGCCGAGGACGACACGGATGCCCCGCACGATCGGTGCCGCGAAGCGCATCACCGCGCGCGAGTTGGCGCGGCCCACGCTGCGCGGGCTCGACCCGACCAGCACGAACGACGCGCCGGTCATGATGAGCGCCGAGGCGAGAAGAGTCCACCACCAGTCGGTGAACACCGACGAGAGGGCGAGCGTGACGAGCACGGCCGCCGTCGTCTCGGCGACGATGCGCATGAAGTTGAGGGCGTTGATGTGCGCCCCCGGGTCGGCGGCGATAGCAAGCAGCGAGCGGCGCGAGCGGCTGTGCGCCGCGAGGTCGGCGAGGTCGGTGCGGCTGAGCACCCCGAGGGCGGCATCGGCCGCCGCGAGCAGGCCGCCGAAGACGACCAGCAGCACGGCGACGCTGATGAAGATGCCGACCATCAGCGCACTACCGTCGTCGCTCGGCCAGGGCGAAGCCGACGAGGATGTCGCGCTGGATGCCGAACATCTCCTTCTCCTCCTCGGGCTCCGCGTGGTCGAAGCCGAGCAGGTGGAGGATTCCGTGCGTGGTCAGCAGCAGCATCTCCTCGAGCGGGCTGTGACCCGCGGTCTGCGCCTGGGCGATCGCCACCTGCGGGCACACGACGATGTCGCCGAGCAGACCGGCGGGCGTGGGGCTGTCCTCGCTGCCGGGGCGCAGCTCGTCCATCGGGAAGCTCAGGACGTCGGTGGGACCGGGCTCGTCCATCCACTGCACGTGCAGCTGCTCCATCGCCGCCTCGTCCACGAAGACGATCGCGAGCTCGGCATCCGGATGCACGTGCAGCTGGTCGAGGGCGTACACCGCGAGGCGCTGGATGGCCTCCTCGTCGACGTCGACACCCGACTCATTGTTGATCTCAATGCTCACGGCGCTTCTCCTTCTCGAACTTCTCGAGCTGCCGCTCTGCGTCGTACTTGGTGTATGCGTCGACGATCTGGCCGACGAGGGTGTGGCGCACGACATCCGCGCTCGTGAGCCGAGCGAAGTGGATGTCGTCGATGCCGTCGAGTACCCGCGTCACCAGCTGCAGCCCGGATGCCCCGACCGGCAGGTCGACCTGCGTGATGTCGCCCGTGATCACCATCTTCGAACCGAACCCGAGGCGGGTGAGGAACATCTTCATCTGCTCGGGCGTGGTGTTCTGCGCCTCGTCGAGCACGACGAACGAGTTGTTGAGCGTGCGACCGCGCATGTAGGCGAGCGGCGCGACCTCGACGGTTCCCGAGGCGAGCAGCTTCGGCACGAGCTCGGGGTCCATCATCTCGTTGAGTGCGTCGTAGAGGGGGCGCAGGTACGGGTCGATCTTGTCGGTGAGCGAGCCGGGCAGGAAGCCGAGTCGCTCGCCCGCCTCGATCGCCGGCCGGCTCAGGATGATGCGCTCGACCTCCTTGCGCTGCAGCGCCTGCACGGCCTTCGCCATGGCGAGGTAGGTCTTGCCGGTACCCGCGGGGCCGATGCCGAAGACGATGGTGTTCTCGTCGACCGCGTCGACGTACTCCTTCTGCCCGAGCGTCTTCGGCCGGATGCTCTTGCCGCGGGCGGTGAGGATCGCCTGGCTGAGCAGCTCTGCGGGGCTGCCGGACTTCGCGTCGAGGATGCGCGCGGACGACCGCACCTCGGTCGGGCCGAGGTCGACGCCGTCCTGCACCATGTGCACGAGCTCGTCGATGAGGAGCTTCGCTGCCTGCACCTGCTCGGGGTCGCCGCTCAGCGTGACGTGGTTGCTGCGCACGTGCACGTCGACAAGGGGGTACTGCTTCTCGATGGTGGAGAGCAGGCGATCCTGCGCGCCGAGGAGCCTGACCATGGCCACGCCATCGACCTCGAGGTCGATCGCAGTGTTCTCAGAAGCCAAGGGAACCTTCCGTGATGGGACCGGAGAGCACGTGCGCGTGCACGTGGAACACGGTCTGGCCCGCGCTGGGGCCGTTGTTGAATACGAGGCGGAATTCGCCGTTGGCCTGCTCGGTGGCCAGCTTCTGGGAGACGGCGACGAGTTCGGCCAGCAGGGCCGGGTCGCCCGCGGCGAGCTCGACGACGTTCGCGTACTGCTCGGTCTTCGGCACGACGAGGAGGTGCACGGGGGCCTGCGGCGCGATGTCCTTGAACGCGATGATCCGGTCGTTCTCGAACACGATGTCGGCAGGGATCTCCCGTTCGACGATGCGAGTGAATATCGAGGACATGCTTCTAGTCTCTCACCAGCGGCCGAGCTTGACGTTGAGCACGGCGAGCGCCGCTGGCCCCGCCGTGGAGGTGCGCAGCACCTCGTCGCCGAGACGGACCACGGATGCCCCGGCTGCGGCGAGCGCGTCGAGCTCCTGCGGCGCGATCCCGCCCTCCGGTCCCACCACGAGGATGAGGTCGCGCCCGTCGGTCTCGAGGGCGCCGAGCGTGAGCTCGGCGGTGGGCTCGAGCACGAGCATCCGTGCACCCTCGGCGAGCCGCACGAGTTGCTTCGTGGTGACGAGGTCGAGCACGTCGGGGATCCAGGCCCGCAGGGACTGCTTGCTGGCCTCGCGCACGACGGCGCTCCAGCGGTCGCGGCCCTTCGCGATCTTGGCGCCCTCCCAGCGGGAGATGCTGCGCGCGGCGGTCCACGGGATGACGCCGTCGACGCCGAGCTCGGTCGCCGCCTGCACGGCGAGCTCGTCGCGGTCGCCCTTCGCGAGCGCCTGGGCGAGGAACACCGCCGGCGCTCTTCTCGGCACTTCGAGAGCCTCAGCGACCGTGATCGCGAGCTCGGTGTGCTCGGCGGTGACGATGGGGCCGGTGACGATGAGCCCGGAGCCGTTGCCGATCGACACCGTCTCGCCCACGGCGAGACGGCTCACCGTGACCGCGTGCCGGGCCTCGTGACCGGTGATCGCGACCCGGTCGCCGACGGCGGCGGCCTCGAGCTCTTCGGAGATGTAGAAGTGCGCCACTACAAGCCGAGGAAGCGGTCGCGGAGCTTGGTGAAGAGCCCCTGCTGGAAGTGCGCGAAGTGCGGTTCCTGCTGCTTGCGCGCCGCCGCGAGCTGGCGGATGAGCTCCTGCTCCTTGCCGTTCAGCTTGGTCGGGGTCATCACCTGCACACCGATCTTCAGGTCACCGCGCCCGGCGCCGCGCAGGTGCGTGATGCCGCGGTCTTTCACGGTGATGACCTCGGCGCTCTGCGTGCCGGGCTTGATCTCGACCGCGACGTCGCCGTCGAGGCCCTTGAGCGTCGTCTTCGTGCCGAGGATCGCGTCGGTCATCTGCACCTCGATGGTCGCGAGGAGGTCGTCGCCGTTGCGGCTGAAGGTCTCGTGGTGGCGCACCTTCATCTCCAGGAACAGGTCGCCGTTGGGGCCACCCGCCGGTCCGACCTCGCCCTGGCCGGGCATCTGCAGGCGCAGGCCGGTCTCGACGCCCGCGGGGATGTCCACCGGGATGCTGCGCGTCGCGCGCACGCGGCCCTGGCCCGCGCACGTGACGCAGGGGTTGGCGATGATCGTGCCGTAGCCGCGGCAGGTGCCGCACGGGTTCGACGTCATCACGTTGCCGAGCAGGCTGCGCATCGTGCGCTGGATCTGGCCGGTGCCGCCGCAGATGTCGCAGGTGACCGGAGAGGTGCCCGGAACGCAGCAC
This sequence comes from uncultured Actinomycetes bacterium, assembly GCA_903920435.1. Classification (GTDB taxonomy): domain Bacteria; phylum Actinomycetota; class Actinomycetes; order Actinomycetales; family Microbacteriaceae; genus Rhodoglobus. The sequence goes on along the minus strand of CAIXMB010000068.1, from coordinate 1,692 downwards.
GAGCCCTGGCAGGTCTCGCACAGGACCGCGGTGTTGACCTCGAGGTCGCGCTTGGTGCCGAAGATCACCTCGTCGAGGTCGAGCTCGACGCGCACGAGCGCGTCCTGGCCGCGCTCGCGGCGGGAGCGCGGCCCAGCCTGCCGACCGCCACCCCCGAAGAAGGTCTCGAAGATGTCGCCGAAACCGAAGTTGGCTCCCCCGAACCCCGGCTGCGGGCCGAGGTCGTACTGCTGGCGTTGCTGGGGGTCGCTCAGCACGTCGTAGGCGTGGGTGACCGCCTTGAACCGCTCCGATGCATCCTCGCTGGGATTGACGTCGGGGTGCAGCTCGCGAGCCAGGCGGCGGTAGGCCTTCTTGATCTCGTCGGGTGTGGCGCTGCGGTCGACACCGAGCACCTCGTAATGATCTGCCACTTGTTAGTTAGTCCTCAGTGCTCATTCTTCGCCGAGCAGGCGCGAGAGGTAGCGTGCCACCGCTCGCACCGCGGCCATGTTGTTCGAATAGTCCATGCGCGTGGGGCCCAACACCCCGAGTCGCGCCACGCTTCCCCCCGACGACGAGTACCCGCTCGTCACCACGGATGTCTCGCCCAGCCCGAAGCCCGCATTCTCGCGGCCGATGCGTGCCGAGACACCGCCGAGGTCGACCTCCATCTCGCCGAACAGGCGCAGGAGGGTGACCTGCTCCTCGATCGCCTCGAGCACGGGGAAGATGCTGCCCGAGAAGTCCTCCTCGGTGCGCGCGAGGTTGGCCGTGCCGGCGAGCACGAGCCGATCCTGCCGGTTCGCGAGCACCTGCTCCGAGAGGGAGGCCACCACCTGGGCGACAGTGGGGCGGCGGTCGGCCGGGAACTCGTCGGTGAGCGTTCCGAGGCGCGCCGCGGCATCCGTGAGCCCGAGCCCGCCGAGGGCGGCGTTCAGCTTGGTGCGCAGCTCGCCGGCGAGCGCGTCGTCGATGGGGGTCGCGAGGTCGAACTGGCGCTGCTCGACCCGACCGGAGTCGGTGATGAGCACGGTCATGAGGCGCGTCGGCGCGAGGGTGACCAGCTCGATGTGGCGCACGCGCGAGGTGGCGAGCGACGGGTACTGCACGAGCGCGACCTGGTGGGTGAGCTGCGACAGCAGTCGCACCGTGCGCGCGAGAACGTCGTCGAGGTCTGCCGATTGGCCGAGGAAGGCCTCGATCGCCTGGCGCTGCGCGCCGCTGAGCGGCCGGAGGTCGGCGAGCTGGTCGACGAACACGCGGTAGCCCTTGTCGGTGGGCACGCGGCCCGAGGAGGTGTGCGGCGCGGTGATGAGCTCCTCGTCTTCGAGGAGGGCCATGTCGTTGCGGATCGTCGCCGCCGAGACGCCGAAGGAGTGCCTGTCGACGATCGACTTGGAGCCGACGGGCTCGCGCGAGGCCACGTAGTCCTGCACGATGACCCGAAGCACCTCGAGGCTGCGATCCGACACCATGTTCGCGCCACCCCATCTCATCGATCTGCACTTCGTCTGCGTACGCCAGGGCCTTAGCACTCAGCGAGCCTGAGTGCCAATTATAACGTGACCGATTAGTGCGTCGGATCATTGCCGGGAATGATGTTACGCACTATCTTGTCGAGGGATAGAGCCCTGCACGAGCGATGAGAGGTCTTCGACCATGTCCGATCCGAACGCAACGCCGCCCACCGAGCCGGGTTCAGGCAATCAG
>CAIXMB010000067.1 GCA_903920435.1 uncultured Actinomycetes bacterium | reverse complement strand
GGTGCGCGGCTCGATCTCGGTGAGCTGCAGCGGGTGGCCGTTGGGGCACGAGAGCTTCTCGCTGAAGGTGCGCCAGGCGGCATCCCCCTCCAGATCGACGTAGTTGATCGAGACGAGGCCGTCGGTGAGGCGCAGCGCGGTCTCGAGCGAGTCGGTGAGGCGGGTGAGGATGTCGTCGCCCGCGACGAGGCGGTCGATGACCACCGAGATGTCGTGCTTGAACTGCTTCTTGAGCTTGGGCGGGTCGCTCAGCTGGATCTGCTCGCCGTCGACGATGGCGCGCGAGTAGCCGCTCGTCGCGAGCTCTTTGAAGAGGTCGACGAACTCGCCCTTCTTCTGCGAGATGACCGGGCTCACCACTTGGTAGCGCGTGCCGGCCTCGAGCTCCATGAGCTGGTCGGCGATCTGCTGCACGGTCTGCTTCTCGATGCGCTCACCGCACTCGGGGCAGTGCGGGATGCCGATGCGTGCCCACAGCAGGCGCATGTAGTCGTAGATCTCGGTGATCGTGCCGACGGTCGAGCGCGGGTTGCGGTTCGTGGACTTCTGATCGATCGAGACCGCGGGGCTCAGGCCCTCGATGAAGTCGACATCGGGCCGATCCACTTGCCCGAGAAACTGCCTCGCATAAGCAGACAGCGACTCGACGTAGCGGCGCTGGCCTTCCGCGAAGATCGTGTCGAAGGCGAGGCTCGACTTGCCGGAGCCCGAGAGGCCCGTGAAGACGACGAGCGAATCGCGCGGGATCTCGAGGTCGACGTTGTGCAGGTTGTGCACGCGAGCACCACGGACGGTGAGCTTGCCGTTGGGTGCTGTCTTACCCTCGAGAGTCGCCATCATCGTGCTCTCATCAAGCTCTTCAATCTCGGTTATCGACACTCTGTCCATTCTATGGAAGCCACCGACATTGACTTCGCCGGTTCGCTTGCGGCGTTACTTGAGGTGCCCCGCCTGCTCCATCTGCCGCAGCTCCTTCTTCAGGTCGGAGACCTCGTCGCGCAGGCGGCCGGCGAGCTCGAACTTGAGCTCGGCCGCCGCGGCGAGCATCTGCTCGTTCAGGTCGGCGATGATCGCCTCCAGGTTGTTGCCGCCCTGGGCAGCCAGCCCCTCCCGCTTGAGGTTAGGCGTGGGTGCGCGCTTGCGACTCGCGTCGCCCTTGCCCGCGAGCACGGCGGCGGTGTCGCTCGCCTCGCGCATGATCTGGTCTGTAATATCGGCGATCTTCTTCCGCAGCGGCTGCGGGTCGATGCCCTTCTCCTTGTTGTACGCGATCTGCTTGTCGCGGCGCCGGTCGGTCTCCTCGATGGCCTTCGCCATCGAGTCGGTCATGACGTCGGCGTACATGTGCACCTCGCCGGACACGTTGCGGGCAGCGCGACCGATGGTCTGGATGAGCGATGTGCCCGAGCGGAGGAAGCCCTCCTTGTCGGCATCGAGGATCGCGACGAGCGACACCTCGGGAAGGTCGAGGCCCTCGCGTAGGAGGTTGATGCCCACGAGCACGTCGTAGACGCCCTGGCGCAGCTCGGTGAGCAGCTCGACGCGGCGCAGCGTGTCGACGTCGGAGTGCAGGTAGCGCACCCGCACGCCGTGCTCGCCCAGGAACTCGGTGAGCTCCTCGGCCATCTTCTTGGTGAGGGTCGTGACGAGCACGCGCTCGTTGCGGTCGACGCGCAGCCGGATCTGCTCGAGCAGGTCGTCGATCTGGCCCTTCGACGGCTTGACGATGATCGCGGGGTC
>CAIXMB010000066.1 GCA_903920435.1 uncultured Actinomycetes bacterium | reverse complement strand
TTCATGTCCAGCTCGCCCTCGGATACCGCGGGGTTCAGCTGCTGGTAATCCGCGAAGTCCACGAGTTCGATCTCGATTCCCTCATCGGCCGCGGCCTCCTGGTAGACCGCCCAGTACGGGTCGCTCGCGCCGATGACACCGATCTTGATGACATCGCCGTCGGTGCCCGTTGCGGCCTCGTTGGATCCGCCGGCGCAGCCGGCGAGCAGAGCGATGACCGGTACGGCCACGAGGGCGCTGAGCAGGGACTTCTTGAGGGACGGGGACTTCTTGGCAATACGCACGGGGTTGATCCTTTTCGCTGTGTGGGGTGCCGGTCGATCACGACAAGCGGGCACAGCGAAACCACGCGCAAAAGGTGGGGGACTGTGCCGCAGCTCCGCGAGGCACGTGACTACGTTACCCGGCGAAACTGCGGCAGAGGACCACCCCGACACACAGAGTCACAGAAGCTGCGGGATTAGCTCTCCAGCAGAACGGAAAGTTCGACCCAGCGGGTTTCGAGGGTCGTCACCGACTCCTCCAGCTCGCTGAGCTTCACGCCGAGCTCGCCGAGGCCCACGAAGTCGGACTGGTCATGAGCGGCGATCTTCTCGTGCTTGAGGGCGATACGCTCCTGCAGCTTCACGACCAAGCGGTCGATCGAGGCGATTTCCTTCTGCGCGTTGCGCAGTTCGGCGCCGCCCAGGGAGGACTTCTTCTTGGCTGGACCGGCAGCATCCGCCGGTGAACCGGATGCGGGACCGGCGACCGCCTTGCGGCGCACCTCGAGGTACTGGTCGACGCCGCCGGGCAGGTGCCGGAAGCCGCCGTCCATCACCGCGTACTGGTTGTCTGTGACGCGCTCGATGAGATATCGGTCGTGCGAGACCACGAGCAGGGTGCCGGGGAAGGAGTCGAGCAGGTCTTCCATGGCCGCGAGCATGTCGGTGTCGAGGTCGTTAGTGGGCTCGTCGAGGATGAGCACGTTCGGCTCGCTGAGCACGATGAGGAGCAGCTGCAGGCGACGCTTCTGGCCACCGGAGAGGTCCTTCACCTGGGTGGTCAGCTGGGCGCTGAGGAAGCCCATGCGCTCGAGCATCTGCCCTGGCGTGATCTCCTTGCCGCCGGCCATGTAGCTCGTCTTCTGACGGCCGATGACGTCGCTCACGCGGTCGTTGCGGATCTCGTCGAGCTCGAAGAGCTGCTGCGTGAGAACGGCGACCTTGATGGTCTTGCCGCGCTTGACCGTGCCGGTGGTGGGCTGCAGGGTGCCGGCGACGAGGTTGAGCAGGGTGGACTTGCCGGCGCCGTTTACGCCCATGATGCCGGTGCGCTCCCCCGGCGCGATGCGCCAGGTGATGTCGTTGAGCACGGTCTTGTCGCCGAACTTCACGCCGATGTCGATGAGGTCGACGACGTCCTTGCCGAGGCGCTGCATGGCCATCGACTGCATGGAGACGGTGTCGCGGGGCGGCGGCTCGTTCTCGATGAGCACGTTGGCCGCATCGATGCGGAACTTGGGCTTCGCGGTGCGGGCCGGGGCGCCGCGGCGCAGCCACGCCAGCTCCTTCTTCATGAGGTTCTGGCGCTTCGATTCGACCACGGAACTCATGCGGTCGCGCTCGACGCGCTGCAGGATGTACGCGGCGTAGCCACCCTCGAAGGGTTC
>CAIXMB010000065.1 GCA_903920435.1 uncultured Actinomycetes bacterium | reverse complement strand
GGACCGTGGACACGACCCAGCCCGGCCAGCTCGACTTCAGCGGCGACCGCATGGGCGTCTTCATGGGTGGCGTCATGACCTACAACGCGCTGCACGCGAAGATGCTCGCGCGCGCCTTCGACTTCTCGCCGTTCACCGACATGCTCGACCTGGGCGGGCTGAGCAGCGCGTTCGCCGTCGAGGCCATGGCGACGGCCCCGGCCCTGCGCACGACCTTCGTGTTCGACCCCGAGATGCTCGGCTTCGTCACCGGCCACCTCGCCGAGAGCGGGTACGAGGCGCGCAGCACGGTGGTGGGCGCCCCCACGGTGACCGCCGAGCCGGAGGGCAGCCACGACCTCGTCATGGTCAACCACGTCATCCACCGTTTCACCGCGGAGGAGAACGTGCAGATCCTCACCCACGCCCGGGCGGCCGCCGCCGAGGGGGCGACCCTCCTGCTCCTCGACTTCTTCCTCGACGACGACGAGCGCCAGCGCGCGATCGACGGGCTGCACGCGGGGGAGTACCTCGTGATCGACGGCACCGTCGTGTGGCCGCAGTCGGAGGTCAACGAGTGGCTCGCGCGCTCGGGGTGGAAGCCCGCCGAGACCCTCGAGCTCGAGGGCAGCCCGCGCGTGATCGTCGCGCACGCCGTCTAGGGGCGGGTGAGCCGGCCCAGGTACTCCTCGAGGTGCCGTTCGACGAGCTCGGCTGTCGTGTACTTGCGACCGACGAGGGTCATGATGTTCGACCCCGCGGTGAGCAGCACGAGCTCGTCGACGAGCACCTCGTCGGGCGTCGACGTCACGATGTCGCCGTCGGCCCGGCCCTCCTGCAGGTAGCGCAGGATGAGCGCGCGCCAGTCGCTCAGGAACGCCTCGTACCGGTCGCGCATCTCCTCGTTCGCGAGTGACATCTCCCAGTAGGCCATGAGCACGCGCCCTGCGGTGATGCTCGCCTCGTCCTTCGGCAGGGCGGCGAGCCCGAGTGCGCGCAGCCCGGCCAGCCCGCGCCCCTGGTCGGTGTTGACCCCGGAACCGACGATCCGCATCGCACGGTCGAACGTGCCCTCGACGATCTTGGCCTTGCTCGGGAAGTAGTGCTTGAGCGCCCCGTTCGCGAACCCGGCCTTCGCGGCGATCTCGCGCATGGTCGCGGCCTCGATGCCGCCCTCCACGATGAGGGCCCACGTGACGTCGATGATGTGCTCGCGGCGTTCGTCGTGGTCGATGAGCTTGGGCACAGGGGTCCTTCCGACCGGTGGCTTCGTAAGTGTCCACCAGTGTAGACCCACGCCTCACCCCTGCCGCGCGTACACCCTCTCGCCCGCGAACCAGGTCTGCGTCACGCGCACGTCGGCGAGGTCGTCGACGGCGACCTCGAAGGGGTGCGCGTCGAGCACGATGAAGTCGGCGGACTTGCCCACCTCGAGCGAACCCGCGATGTCGCCGAGACCCATCGCCCGCGCCCCGTTGATGGTGAACACCTCGATCGCATCGGCGAGGGTGATCGCCTGCTCGGCCCACAGCGTGCCCGGATGCCGGCCGCTCGGGTCGGCGCGCGTGACGAGCCCCTCGATGCCCTCCCACGCGTCGGGGGTCTCGCTCACCGGCCAGTCCGAGCCGCCCGCCACGAGGGCGCCGGAGTCGATGAGCGAGCGGTTGGGCTGCATGCGCGCCGCACGCGGCGCCGGTACCGCCGTCGCGATGGCGTCGGGGATCACGCCGGGCACCCAGAGGAACGGCGAGATGTCGGCGCTCACCCGCAGCGCCGCGAGGCGGGGCAGGTCGCTCTCGGCGATGAACTGGCCGTGCGCGATCTGGTACCGCTGCGTCACGCCCTCACCGCGAAGTACCTCGACCGTGTCGAGCACCATGCGCACGGCGGCGTCGCCCGAGCAGTGGATCTTCGCGCCGAGCCCGCGGGATGCGGCACTGCGCAGGGTGGCGAGCAACTCGTCGGCGGGCATCGTCGTGTGCCCGCAGAAGTGGTCGCCGTACTCGGCGCTCGGAAGGTACGGCTCGAGGAACGCCCCGGTGTGGGCCGGCGGCACCCCGTCGAGGAAGATCTTGATGAAGTCGGGCCGGTGGTGCTCGCTGCGGTGCGCCTCGCCCTGGGCGATGAGCTCGTCGCCCGTGACCGGGAAGCCGAAGATGGGGTCGTTGACGAGCAGGCTCGTCACTACCCAGGCGCGGAGCTCGCCCGACGCGTCGAGCGACTGCAGGGCGCGCATGGCGTCGAGCGAGATCGCCGCGTCCTGGAACGCGGTCACCCCGTAGCTGTGCAGGATCTCGATGCCGCGCGCCGACGCCCGCCGGGACTGCTCCGCGGTCAGGGGGTTGGAGGCGGCCCGGGTGCGCTCGACGAGCAGCCCGGCGTGCTCGAGCATGACGCCCGTGGCGTGACCGGCGGCATCGCGGAGGATGCGGCCGCCCTCGGGGTCTGCCGTGGCATCCGTGACGCCCGCCAGCTCGAGCGCGCGCGAGTTCACCCAGCGGTTGTGCCTGCTGTCGTCGGTGAGCACGACCGGGTGGCCGCCGGATGCCGCATTCAGCGCCGCGAGCGCCTCGGGCCGGGCAAGCTCGTCGAACAGCGTGCTGCCCCAGCTGCCGCCGACCACCCACTCGCCGTCCTTCAACGTCGCCGAGTGCGCGGCTATCGCTTCGAGAGCCTCAGCGAGTGAGGCGTTGGGGGAGAAGGTGAGTTCGTAGAGGTCGCTCAGACCGGCGAGGGCGTGGTGGTTGTGCACGTCGATGAGGCCGGGCATGACCGCGGCGCCGCCCAGGTCTACGGTGGTCGCCGCATCCGTGGCCAGGGCCTCCCCGTCGAAGGCGACGATGCGTCCGTCGCGCACGGCGAACGCCGCGGCCCAGGGGCGCGAGCGGTCGACGGTGTAGACCTTCGCGTTCGTGACGAGGAGGTCAGTGGTGGTGCTCATGTCCGCCTCCCGGCGCGCAGTGGTCGGCGATGCCCGCGGGCAGGTCGAGCGCGGGGTTGCGGTCGAGGAAGCCGTAGGGCTTGAGGCTGAAGCCCGAGTAGTCGACGGGCATGACGGGCCAGTCCTCCGGGCGCGGGATGTGCGTGGGGCCGAACACGTGCCACAGCACGATGTCGGTGTTCTCGATGCTGCGGTCCGCGGCCGTCCACGCCGGCAGGCCGCCGCCGCCCGCGTGGCCGTTGGGGTAGTCCCCGGCCGGGAAGCGCTCCGCGGGGGAGAACGGCGTCGCCCACAGGTGCTGGGTGGCGAACGTCGCGCGCCCGTGCACCGAGGAGTCGGGCTGGGCCATGAGCGTCGCGCCCGGGCGGGGCACGAGGTGGTAGGCGGTCGGCTTGCCCACGGCGTTGGTGCGCGACCCGCTCGTGATCTCCCACACCCGCGCGCGGCTCGGGTCGGCGAGGCGCTGGGCGCTGCGCTCGGACGTGAGCGGGGTGGTCTGCCACGTGAACGCGTTGCCGTAGGGGTTGTCGGGCCCCGTCGGCATCCGGACCACATCGATCTCGGCGAGCGAGTTCTGCTCGCCGTCGATGGCGACGTCGAGCCGTGCGCAGAACAGGTGCTGGTGCACCGGGGCGAAGAGGCCCGGCGCGATCTCGGTGGCGTGGGGGTTGGTGCTGCCGGGCTCGCCCGCCCCCGCGAACACGACCCCCGTGGCCTTCGCCTCGAAGTCGATCGAGCCGTCGAGGTAGAGGTACCAGAAGAACCCGTAGTCGTAGTTGCCGATCGTCGAGAAGTACGAGATGACGAGACGGCGCGAGCGGCGCACGTCTGCGGTGCCGTCGAGCTGGGTGTGCTTCCAGAGGATGCCGTAGTCCTCCTCGTGCATGCACACCGCCTGCGGGATCGTGATGCCGTGCCCGTTGCCGTCGGCGACGACGCCGTCGAAGTAGTGGATGACGCCCAGGCAGTCGCACCCGAGCGTGAGGGGATTGGCGTTGAGGCCGAGCAGGTACTCGCCAGCGTCGAAGTAGCTGATCCAGAAGCGGGTGGGCGTGGTGTCGCCGTACGGCACGACCATCTCGGGCACCGAGGCCCGCGAGAGCACGGGCCGCCCGTCGAACGCGACCTGGTTCAGTACGAGCCCCTCGCGGGCGTTGAAGCCGACCCGGAACGACCAGTTCTGCCAGGTGACCGCAGACCCGTCCACGGAGTAGCTCGGCCCCTCGGGCTGCGTGATCTCGACGGGCTTGAGCGTGGTGCGCTCGGGGAGGCCGGCTGCGGTGCCGAAGCGGCCGTCGACGGTGGGCGGGGCGACGTCGCCCTCGTCCTCGACGCGCAGCACGCGCCGCTCGGTCAGGTCGATGTGCACGATGAGCCCCTCGACCGGGTGCGACCAGGGGCTGTCGTTCTCGTCCTCCCGGAGGAACGTGAGCGACCGGATGACCCGGTGCCCGGCCTCGTCGTCGCGACCGAAGAACCCCGGGGCGAGGGGAGCGCAGAACGCGAACTCGGTGGGCAGCCCGCGGCGCGCCATCGCCGCCTGCCACTGCGGATCGTCGCGCGCGATCTGCTCCGTGAGTTCGTACTCCTCGATCAGGTACGGCGGCTGGCCGTACGGCGCGACGTCGGTCGCGAGCTCGGTCCACGATTCGAGCGTGCCGCCGGTGACCTCGACGACGGCCTCGGCGCTGCGGCCCGTTGCGGTCTCGAGGGCGACGAACAGGATGCGCCGCTCGACGGCATCGCCCGGCCGATGGGCGGCAACCGCGTCCTTGGTCGGCTCGACCGGGAGCACGGTGGGGAATCGGGTGGTGGGCGTGATGCGCCCCTCGCGATCGAGCACGGCGCGACCCGCGTCGATCTCGGCGGTGGTGAGGGGGTCAAGGGGGTGCAGCATCGTCCCAGTCTCGTGCCCCGCACCGCCGTGCGCACCGCTCTCTGCCGCCCGCGACAACTTCCCTTCCCCCACGCACAACCGCGGGCCCGTGCACCGCGTGAGGCTTGAGGAATGCAGCTCGACCTCGCCGGAGTCCCGGTCGTCATCACGGGGGCCGCGTCGGGTATCGGCCGCGCGTGCGCCATCGCCTTCGCCGCCGAGGGCGCCCGCGTGGCCGGCATCGACAGGTCGCCGGTGGATGTGCCCGGCGTCGTGGGGCTCTCCGCGGACGTGACGGATGAGGCGGCGCTCGCCGCGGCGGTGGCGCGAGCGTCCGAGGTGCTGGGCGGCATCGCGGTGGTCGTGGCGTGCGCCGGGACATCCGGGCCGTTCGGTGCCGCGGTCGACGAGATCTCGCTCGAGGACTGGAACCGCGTGCTGGCCGTGAACGTGACGGGGCAGTTCCTGCTCGTCAAGCACGCGCTGCCGCACCTGCGGCGGGCGGAGTCGGCGGCGATCGTACTCATGGGCTCGGACTCCGGGTTCGTCGCCGCGCCCGGGATGACGCCGTACAACGCGTCGAAGGGCGCCGTCGTGCAGCTCACCCGGGCGCTCTCGGTCGACCTGGCCCCGATCCGCGTCACCTGTGTGTGCCCCTCGATCGTGGACACCCCGATGGCGCGCCGCGACCTCGGGCTCGAGTCGTTCGACGGCGTCGGCTACCCCGTGCAGAGCGCCGCGGACGTCGCGCGCTCGGTGCTCTACCTCGCGTCGCCGGCGACCACCGCGGTCAACGGCACGACCCTCGTCTCCGACTTCGGGTACCTCGCCCGGTCGTCGTTCCCCGCCTGACCAGAAGGACAGCCATGACATTCATCGGATCGCAGGTCGACGGCAAGGTCGTCGTCATCTCGGGCGGCGGCACGGGCATCGGCGCCGCAACCGCCCGCCGGTACGCGGCGGAGGGCGCGCGCGTCGCGATCCTTGGCCGGCGGCGCGAGCCCCTCGAGGCGGTGGCGGCCGAGACGGGCGCGCTCGCCGTCGTCGCCGATGCGTCGGACTCGGAGAGCACGGCCGCGGCAGTCGCCACGATCGTCGCGGAGCTCGGGGCATCGACGTGCTTGTCGCGAACGCCGGCGGGCACGGCCTCTCCACGGTCGGCGAGACGGATGACGCGGAGTGGCAGCTCGCGTTCACCACCAACGTCACCACGGCCTTCGTGCTCGCGCGCGAAGCGCTGCCGCACCTCATCGAGTCGAGGGGCCAGATCGTCATCGTCTCCTCCCTCGCCGGCCTCTTCGCCGGACCGTCGGTCGCGGGCTACACGGTCGGCAAGCACGCGCTCATCGGACTCACCCGCTCGCTCGCCCGGGACTACGGCACGCACGGCGTGCGGGTCAACGCCGTCTGCCCGGGCTGGGTGCGCACGCCCATGGCCGATGCCGAGATGGACGAGCTCGCGAAGCTCGCCGGATTCACCGATCGCGCCGAGGGCTACGGCCTCGTGACCGCCGACGTGCCGCTCGGCCGCCCCGCCGAGCCGGACGAGATCGCCTCGCTCATCCGCTTCCTCGGCTCGGGTGAGTCGTCGATCATGACGGGAGCGGTGCTCCTCGCCGACGGTGGCGCGCACATCGTCGACGTGCCGACCCTCGCGTTCGACCACGCCGCGCGGTAGCGCGAGCCGCGCGGGTCCGCCCAAGCGGACCTTTCGACGCCACGCTGAGGCCCTGCCCGGCGCATGACGTCGAAACCTCCGCGGCGGTTACGGGCTCGCGTGCGCGCTTACGCGGAGGCGGCGCCGCCCAGGTACGCCGTGTGCAGCAGCTCCGGGGATGCCGCGAGCTCGGCCGCCGAGCCCTGGAATGTGACCCGCCCGCTCGAGAACACGAGCGCCTGCCCCGCTACGGAGAGCGCGAGGTTGGTGAACTGCTCGACGAGCAGCACCCCCACGCCGTTCTCCGCGAAGCGCTGCACCATGGGCAGCAGTCGGGTGAACACGACGGGCGCGAGCCCCAGCGACATCTCATCGATGAGCAGGAACTTCGGCTCGGCCGCGAAGGCGCGCGCGAGCACGACCATCTGCTGCTCGCCGCCGGAGAGCAGGCCCGCCGCCGAGTCCCGGCGCTTCTCGAGCTCCGGGAAGAGCGCGATCGCCTCCTCGGCGCGCGCCGCCGTACCGGACGCGAGCCGCACGTTCTCCACCACCGTGAGCGAGGGGAACACGGCTCGCCCCTGCTCGATGTGCACGATACCGCGGCGGGAACGGCGCACCCGCGACAGCTTGCCGAGCGGCTCGCCGTCGACGGCTATCGTGCCGGAACTGGCCTCGACGACTCCCGAGATCGCCTCGAGCAGGCTGGTCTTGCCCGCGCCGTTAGGGCCCACGAGAGCCGTGATGGTTCCGGACTCAACGGTGAGAGACACATCGCGGATGACCGGCCCGGCCCCGCGGCTCACGGTCACATCGGTCAGGGTGAGTGTGCTCACAGCAGCTCCGTTTCGCCCATGTAGGCCTTGATGACGGCGGGGTCGGCGAGCACGTCCTCCTGCGGACCGCTCGCGAGCACGCTGCCGAAGTCGAGCACCATGATGCTGTCGCACGTGGAGCGCACGAGGTCGAGGTCGTGCTCGATGAGGATGATCGAGGTGCCGAAGCGCGCGGGCACCTGGGTGAGGCGGCGACCGAGGTCGACGTGCTCCTCGTGCGACAGCCCGGCGGCGGGCTCGTCGAGCAGGAGCACGCGCGGGCGTGCCAGCACGTTCGCGGCGACCTCGACGAGCCGGCGGGTGCCGACGTCGACGCTCGCGAGCCTCGTGCTCGCCGGCGGGCAGCCGAAGAACTCGAGCGCCTCGGCGATCTCGCCCGCGGTGAGCCGGCGGCGCGCGGCGAACCGCACGTACCCGTCGATCGTGAGGCTCGGCGGAACGCGGTCCTGCTGGAAGGTGCGCCGCAGCCCGAGCCGCGCGCGGCGCGTGGGCGAGAGCCGGTCGAGCGCGCGGCCGTCGAGGGTGACCGATCCGGTGTGCTGCGGCAGGAAGCCGGTGAGCGCGTCGACGAGGGTCGACTTCCCCGCGCCGTTCGGGCCGATCAGTCCGAGCACCGACCCTTCGGCGAGCTCGAAGCTCACCTGCTTGAGCGCCTCGACCTTGCCGAACGTCACCGACAGGTCGCGCACCACGAGGATCGGTTCGCCGCTGAAGGTGCGCTGCGGGGCGGGGGTGGCCGAGACATCCGTCGTGAGGTGGTTCGTCGCCGTGCCGCCCTTCTTGAGGGCGCGCTTCCACCACAGGTTACGGATGCCCGTGCCGAGGTTCGTACCGCTCGTGAGTGCCTGCACACCGAGCACGCCGAACACGACGAACCCCCAGTCCTGCGGCACGCCCCAGCGCTTGAGCAGCTCGGGGACCACGATCCAGATGATGCCGCCGAAGATGGCCATGTCGATGAGGTGCGCGCCCGACATGACCGCGAGCACGTAGAGGGCGAGCGACTGGATGGGGCTGAAGCTGCTCGCGAAGGCCAGGCCGACCTGGCCGGCGATGAGTCCGCCGCTGATGCCGCCGAGGGTCGCGCTCACGGCGAACGCCGTGAGCTTGGCCCCGGGCACGCTCTGGCCCGTCGAGGCGGTGCCGCGCTCCGAGAACGCGACGGCCTTCCAGCTGCTGCCCCAGCGCCCGCGCTGCAGGAAGTACACGATGATGCCGCAGGCCGCGAGTACGAGGATGCCCAGGAAGAAGAACTCGCGGTCGGTGCCGAAGCCCTCCGGCCGCACGATCGACGTGCCGGTGACCGAGCCGGGGAACTGGATCTGCACGAGGGTCACGTCGGCCGCCGCGGCGAACCCGAGGGTCACGACGGCGAGGTTGACGCCGCGCAGGCGCAGCGCGGGCAGGCCGACGAGGATTCCGACGACACCCGCCGCGAGGCCGCCGAGCACGAGCCACACGATGAACCCGCCGGGAGCCTCGATGACGTTGAGGCCCGCGACCACCCAGGCGCCGACGGCGGCGAAGGTCAGCTGGCACAGGGCGATCATGCCGGCGCTGCCGGTCACGATTCCGAGGCCGAGGATGGCGATGGCCGCGACTATGGCACTGGTTCCGAGGAAGACGAAGTACCCGGGCAGCCCGACGCTCAGCGCGTAGCCGACGAGGATGCCGCCCGCGGTGACGAGGAACGGGACGAGGATCCGGAGCGTTCGGGAGGCGTTAGCGCGCGGCATCCCACACCGCCTTTCGCTGGTTCCAGAGCAGAAGCCCGACGATGAAGAGGAAGGGGAGGAAGTAGCGCACGAACGAGACCTGGTCGATCTGGGCGACGAAGCCCTGGATGACACCGAGCACGAGTCCGCCGATGACCGCGAGGTCGAGGCGGCGGAACGCGCCGAGCAGTGCCGCGGCTGCTGCCGGGACGATGAGCATGGAGAGGGCGATCGCGTCGTTCGACTGGGAGGGGGCGACGATGACGATCACGATCGTGCTGATGATGCCGGTGATGGCCCACACCGCGACGCCGAGCGGCTTCGCGGGGATGCCGATGAGCTCGGCGGTCGTCGGCCGCTCCGAGAGGGCGCGGAGCTGGGTGCCGACCGTTGTGCGGCTCAGCACGACCTTCGAGACGACCGCCACGACGATCGCGAGGAGGACCATCGCCACCGTCACCTGGCTGATGACGACGCCGCTGACCGTGAAGGCCGGGCCCGCGAGGAGGGGCTGGAACGGCTGCGGCTTGTTGCCGAAGAGGATGAACGAGAGCGAGATCAGCAGCAGGAGCGGCCCGACGGTGACCGCCGAGCGCGTCGTGGTGTCGGCCTCGGAGAGCCACGTCGCGATGATCCAGCCGATGATGCCGCTCAGCAGGCCGCCGACGAGGATGCCGGCGATGGTGGCGAGCCAGATCGGGAGGCCCGCGTGGCTGACCATCCAGACGGCGACGTAGCTGCCGAACATGCCGGTCGCGGCCTGGGAGAAGTTGACGACCCGCACGAGGCGGGACATGAGAGTGAGGCAGACCGCGATGATCGCGTAGACCCCACCGGCTGCGAGGCCGGAAAGCGCGCCCTGTAGCACTGGTGACTCCGATTCGAGGGTGGTGGATGGGGGAGGACTGCGGCGGCGCGAGTGCTCGCTCGCGCCGCCGCAGGTCTGGGGTACTACTCGGGGATCGTCAGCCAGTCGTCGGCCGCGAGCTCCCACTGGTTGGTGCCCGACAGCAGCTTCACGGGGAAGCCCGCCGTGTTGCTGTTGTGGGTGTCGCCGGGGCCGAAGACATACGGCGTGCCGACCATCGGGTTGTCGATCGGGTCCATCTCGCGCAGCGCCTTGGCCACCGACTCGCGCGTGATGTCGCCCTTGATTCCCTTGACCACCTGCACGAAGTAGGTGGCGGCGAGGAAGCCGCCCTGGCTGAACGAGGTCAGCGGGATGTTGTTGGCCTCCATGAGCGTGCGCCAGTCCTTCGTCTCCGGGCTCTCGGCGTCGGTGAACGGGTAGAACTCGGCGGGGACGTAGATGCCGGCACCCGCGTCGGTGATCGCCTTCGAGAAGTTCTCGGAGTAGACGCTCGTGAGCAGGAGCCACGTGACATCCGTGAGTCCCTGCGCCTGCGCGGCCTTGAGCTGGCCGATCGAGTCGGGCTCGACGGGGTTGACCGTCACCGCCTGGCAGCCGTGCTCCTTGAGCGCGACGATGTAGGGCGTGTAGTCGGCTGCTCCGTAGGGCACGGTGTCATCGACGTAGATGAGCTTCTTGCCGGTGATCTCGGTCCACTTGTCGATGGCGGCCTGGTACGCGGGCAGCGTGCTGCCGGCGATCTCGAGCATCGCGCAGATGTTGTCGAGCCCGAGCACCTCCGAGCCGTAGAGCAGCGAGAGCGTCATGTCGAGGAACGGACCGACGTTGGCCGGCGAGATGTTCGGGTTGTTGAAGCACACCGGGTCGACGCCCACACCGGGGATCGAGACGATGTCCTGCTGCACGTAGTAGTCGCCGTTGATCTCGCACTCGAGGAGGCTCGCCGAGCCCACGAGGGCCACGGCGTTGTCCGCGCTGACGACCTCGCGCGCAGCGGCCGCGGCAGCTGCCGGGTCGCCCTTGTCGTCGAGGATCTTGTAGTCGATGAGGTGGCCGTTGATGCCGCCCTCCGCGTTGACGGCGTCGAACACGGCCTT
This sequence comes from uncultured Actinomycetes bacterium, assembly GCA_903920435.1. GTDB lineage: Bacteria > Actinomycetota > Actinomycetes > Actinomycetales > Microbacteriaceae > Rhodoglobus. Next base: position 1,261 of record CAIXMB010000065.1, on the reverse strand, counting down.
GGCCGCCTGCGATGCCTCGGGGAAGGCCGCCGCGCCGCTCAGCGCGTTGACCGAGCCCACGACGATGGGGCTGGCGTCGCCGCCGCCGTCACCGGTCGAGCCGGTACATCCGGAGAGAACGAGGACGCTCGCGGCGCCGATCGCCGCGACTCCCAACAGGTATTTCTTCATTGATTCCTGCCTCCTGTCAGTGCCATGACTGCTGTGTCCGACACTCTGGCCGCCGCAAGGACGGATGGGCCCGACGGCCCATGAGTTGAGGCTAGGTCTGGCGTTTCCGGCGATGTTGTCGGTCTGAGCACGCCAGTTGTCGATCTCGGCGGGTCTGTCAGCGCTCGCTCACGACGTACGTGCCGGGGTCGTCGTCGGGCCGCGTTCCCCACGACGAGGCCGGGTCGACGACGCCCCTGTCGAACCAGAACGAGTGCGCTGCATCACGGATGCCCGCCACTCCGACACGGTCGAGGAGGGCGAACGCACCCACGTTGTCGAGCACCTGCTCGCGCGTACGGGCCCCCACCAGAACGCTCGACACCTGCGGATTGCACAGCGGCACGGCGATGGCGAGCTGGGCGGCGGTGCCGCCGAGCTCCGCGGCGACCTCGCGCAGCAGGTGGACGGACCCCCGGATGCTCGACTGGATGCCCCCGATGTCGCCGCCGATCATCCGTGCCGCCTGACTGCCGAGCAGGAGCCCGCCCTCGAAGGTGTCCGACGCCTGGATCGTCAGGCCCGTCGCGGAGCCGAGCGAGCGCAGGAAGTCGCTCTCGGCGACCGAGCGGCGCGCGGGCCCGTACTTGAGCTGTGCGTACTCGGGAGCGGGCAGGCCGGCCTCGTGGGCCGACCGGGTGAACGAGAAGATGTCATCGGCCGACCAGTTGTTGACCGCCCAGTGCAGCACCTTGCCCGAGGCGAGCAGCGCCGCGAGCTGCTCGAGCAGCTCGTCGCGGAACACGAGCCCGTGCATCAGGTCGCCCAGCACGAGGTAGTCGGCCCGGTCGGTGCCCTGGCGGTCGAGCAGCTCGTCCACCTGGGGGAGCAGGTCGGGCGGCTGCCCCGCCTCGCGCGGCAGCCAGCCCTTCACGGCGAGGCGGTACTGGTCGCGGGCGACGCCGGCGCGGTGCATCCCCTCGGCGAAGAGCACGTCAGTCGCGCCCTCGCGCTGCGGGCCGTAGATGCCCACGTCGAACAGGGTGATCCCGGCGTCGACCGCGGTGCGCAGGGTCTCGGCGGTCTCGCCCGGGGCGAGGCGGTCCCAGGT
>CAIXMB010000064.1 GCA_903920435.1 uncultured Actinomycetes bacterium | reverse complement strand
TGCTCCGCGTCTCCGATGAGCAAGTCGGTCAGGACATCGGCCCGCAGCTGCGCCATCGTTCGCGTCTCGTCGGGTTCGCGGAAGTGGTCGAAGGCGGCCCCGTCGAGCTGCGCGCCAATGCGGGCGAGCTGCTCGGCAGGGAGGTAGGCGTGCAGCCAGCCCATGCCGTCGCGGTCGAGCTCGGTGACCACGCGCCGCTCGCGGCGAGCAACCACGTGGCGCTAGGCGAGGGCCGTCGTGTGGAGCCGCTCGCGCAGGGCATGGGCCTTCGCGCGGAAGCGGGCGGGCGCCATGGCGCGGGCCGCTTCAACGAGGCGCGCGTCGAACTCCGCCCAGCACTCGCGCGGCAGCTCGATGACGAGGGAGGCCGCCTCACGGGCACTCTGCGTCGAGACCTCGCCCTCGGCGAACGAGTGCCAGAGCACGGGCATCCGTTCGCGGAGCGTCGACGCGATGTGGCCGTGCGAGCGCACCGTGGCCTCGGCCAGGTTGAGACGCACCGCGAGGTCGGCGGCGGCGGCACGGACTGCGAGCTCGACCGCGTCACCGCGGAGCATGCGCTCGTCGATGAACACCTCGGGGTGGGCTGCCGCCTCGCGCAGGGTGTCGTCGATGGCCCGGAAGGTCTCGGCGGAAGCCCGCCACTGCAGGCGCTGCGCGAACTCGGCCTCGGCCATGCCGAAGACGACGCGCGTCTCGGCGAGCGTCGGGTCGAGGAGCGTGTCCATACAGGTATGAGATCAGTGACCACTGACATTCGGAGCCGCCCAGCGCTGCGCCGGGCTGGGATTCTCGACACGCGGCTTGGGGAGGAGCCGCTAGCCGAGATCCGACGCCAGTCCGTAGTAGACGAACAAGAACAGCGCGACCGCGCTGACGACGAGCAGGAGGCCGATCACCATCACGGCCGAGAGCGCGGCGCCCACGGCGATCGCAACCGTCGCGAGCCCGGGAACAGGTCCGCCCGATGCCTGCGCCTCACCTCGCGCGACCGCGCCGAGCGCGAGACCTAGGGGCGGGACGAGGAGGGCGCACAGTAACGCGGCGATGGCGAGTTGCTGGTGGCCGGGAGCGGGCGGAACCTTCATCCGTCGATAGTCGAGCAGCACGCGAGTGAGCACGGCGCAATCGCAGAAAACTGTGGAGGGAGACGGCTAGTGTCGTCCTATGTCGACGACGACCATCACGTACATCGGTGGCCCCACTGCAGTTCTCGAGTATGCGGGCAAGCGCTTCATCACGGACCCGACCTTCGATGCGCCCGGCTCGTACTCCGACCCCGGCGAGACCACCCTCGTGAAGACCGCCGGGCCCGCGATCGCGCGTGACGCGGTGGGCCACATCGACGCCGTGCTGCTCAGCCACCACGCCCACAAGGACAACCTCGACTACGAGGGCCTCGAGCTCATCGCGACGGGCATCCCGACGCTCAGTACGCCGGATGCCGCGAGCGACCTGTTCGGCGGATCCGTCGTCGGTCTCGACTCGTGGGAGGAGTACCAGCTCGGCGACGTGACGGTCACCGCCGTCCCCGCACTGCACGGACCGCCCGGCAGCGAGCGCCTCGTGGGCGAGGTCACGGGCTTCGTGCTCGAGTCCGACGGTGAGCCGACCGTGTACGTGAGCGGCGACAACGCCTCGATCCCGCTCGTGGAGCAGATCGCCGGCCGCTTCCCGATGATCGAGATCGCCGTGCTCTTCGCGGGCGCGGCGCGCGTGCCCGGCATCGACGCGAACCTCACGCTCACCTCGCCCGACGCGGCGCGGGCAGCGATCATGCTCGGCGCGCGCACGGTCGTCGGCGTGCACACCGAGGACTGGGAGCACTTCTCCGAGACCCGCGAGCAGCTCGAAGCCGCCTTCGCCGACAAGGGGCTGCTCGTGGCAACCCCTCGCGGCGAGACCGTAACGCTCTAGGTTTCGATACGGCCGCGGGCGGCCTACTCAACCCGCTTTAGAAGAAGTCCTTCACCGGGTTCGATCCCATGCGCATCCCCGCGTCGAGCCCGTCGATCGCGGCGACCTCGGCTGCGGTGAGCTCGAAGCCGAACACGTCGAAGTTCTCGGCCACGCGCTCGCGCGAGTTCGACTTCGGGAACACGATGAGCCCGTTCTGCAGGTGCCAGCGGATGACCACCTGCGCCGGCGTCGCGCCGTGGGCGGCGGCGGCATCGGCGACGGGGCCCATGCCGAACAGGTCGTACTTGCCCTGGCCGAGCGGACCCCACGACTCGATGTGGATGCCCTTCGACGCGGCGAAGTCGCGGATCTCCTTCTGCGCGAGACCCGGGTGCAGCTCGATCTGGTCGACCGCCGGCACGGTGCTGCTGCCGGCGATGACCTTCTCGAGGTGCTCGACGTGGAAGTTCGAGACGCCGATGCTCGCGGTCTTGCCGTCCGCCTTGATCTGCTCGAGCGCGAGCCACGTCTCGAGGTACTTGTCGAGGTCGGGGCGCGGCCAGTGGATGAGGTACAGGTTGACGCTGTCGAGGCCGAGCTTCTCGAGCGAGAGGTCGATGGCGTCGAACGCCGACTGCGTGCCCTGGTCGCTGTTCCACAGCTTGGTGGTGATGAAGAGCTCGTCGCGCGGGATGCCCGACTTCTCGATGGCCCTGCCGACGCCCACCTCGTTGCCGTAGATGGCAGCCGTGTCGATGTGGCGGTAGCCGACCTCGAGCGCGTCGGTGACGATGCGCTCCGTCTCATCCGGATCGACCTTGAAGACGCCGAAGCCGAGCTGGGGGATGGTGGTGCCGTCGTTGAGGGCAATCGTGGGAACAGTCATGCTTCCAACCTACTCACCACAGCTCCCCCAGAAGTTCCGCGAACAACTCCTCCGCGTCGACGGTCACGCGCTGCCGCGTGAACCACGTCGCGACGTTGACGCAGTCGCGGTGCAGCAGGTCGAGCCCGTTCGGGTTGCTCACGGCATCGACGATCTGCGGCAGGTCGATCACGACCACCCGGCCCTCGTGCACGAGCAGGTTGTACGGCGACAGGTCGCCGTGGGCGAACCCGGCCCGCGCGATCACGTGCATGAGCTCGACCACCTGGTCGAGGTGGTCGCGCGTGGGAGTCACCTGCGCGAGACGCGGGGCCGCGGTGCGACCCGAGCCGATGAACTCCATGAGCAGCTCGGTGCCGTTCACCTGCACCGGGTAGGGCACGGGAGCACCCAGCTCGTACAGCCGGCTCATCGCCTCGAACTCGGCGACCGACCAGTGCTCGGCGGACACCGATCGCCCGTACGACGACTTGGCGGCGATCGCGCGGGAGTCGCGGGTGTTGCGCGTGCGGCGCCCCTCCTCGTACAGCGACGAGCGGTGGAAGTCGCGCTGCTGCGCGCCCCGGTACCGCTTCGCGGCCATGACAGCGCCCGGATGCCCCGGCTCGGCCCGCTCGACGAGGAACACGTCGGCCTCCTTGCCGGTCTTGACGACGCCGAGCTCGGTGTCGAAGGCGCCCGCCGAGGTCACGACCCAGGAGGGTCTGGGCTCCGGACCGCGCAGGCTCGGGATGATCGACGGCCAGGTCGACCAGCGCTGGTCGGCGCCGGGCTCGAGTTGGACGAAGGAGAGGTCGGTTTCGGGCAGGGGTAGATCAGATGCGAAATAGGACAAGGTTCAGCTTTCGGAGAGGAGGTCTCCGATGTGAACTGCCTAGGAGACCTCAGGGGAAGGGTGGACGTAGCTATCCACGGCAAAGGCGGTCATGCTGTCCTCCTTCCGGTCTCGTTGCGGTTAACGTACCGCATGCGCATTGCGGTCTGCGAGAGTGCAGACGCCTGATGGAACCCGCGCAGGCTCTCCCAGCCGCCCGTCCAGGTGACGTGCGAGGCGACCTCCCACACAGTCGCATCGGGGCGCTCGCGCAGGATCGCGAGCACTTCGTCCGTGCGGCCGAGCTGGTGCGCCCGGGATGCCGCCACCCGCTCGCCGAGGCCCCGGAACACGTACCCGTGGCCGGGCGCGACGAGCGGGTCGCCGAGTGCCTCGACCAGGTCGAGCGACGCGAGGTAGTCCGCGA
>CAIXMB010000063.1 GCA_903920435.1 uncultured Actinomycetes bacterium | reverse complement strand
CGCTGGCCACCGAACTGCGCCTTACCACCCAGCGGCTGCTGCGTGATCATCGAGTACGGGCCCGTCGAGCGAGCGTGGATCTTGTCGTCCACCAGGTGGTGGAGCTTCAGGATGTACATGTAGCCGACCGAGACCGGCTCCGGGAACGGCTCGCCGGAACGGCCGTCGAAGAGACGCGCCTTTCCGCTCGCGCCGATGAGGCGCTCGCCGTCACGGGTGAGGGTCGTGGACTCGAGGAGCCCCTCGATCTCGCTCTCGAGCGCACCGTCGAAGACGGGCGTCGCGACCTTCGTGCCGGGCGCCGCGCTGCGGGCGTGGTCGGGCAGCGTGTCAGCCCACTTGGGGCTGCCGTCGACCTCCCAGCCCTGCTTAGCGACCCAACCGAGGTGCGTCTCGAGAACCTGGCCGAAGTTCATGCGGCCGGGGATACCGAGCGGGTTGAGGATGACGTCCACCGGAGTTCCGTCGGCGAGGAACGGCATGTCCTCGACCGGCAGGATCTTCGAGATAACACCCTTGTTGCCGTGACGACCGGCGAGCTTGTCGCCCGCGGTGATCTTGCGCTTCTGGGCGATGTAGACGACGACGCGCTGGTTGACGCCCGAGCCGAGCTCGTCGTCGTTCTCCGCGTTGAACTCCTTGACCGCGATGATCGTGCCCTCTTCACCGTGGGGAACCTTGAGCGAGGTGTCACGCACCTCGCGGCTCTTCTCGTTGAAGATCGCGCGCAGCAGGCGCTCCTCGGCGCTCAGCTCGGTCTCGCCCTTGGGCGTGACCTTGCCGACGAGGATGTCGCCGGGGCGCACCTCGGCACCGATACGGATGATTCCGCGCTCGTCGAGGTCGGCGAGCAGCTCCGGGCTGACGTTGGGGAGGTCACGGGTGATCTCCTCCTTGCCGAGCTTGGTGTCGCGCGCATCCACTTCGTATTCCTCGATGTGGATCGACGAGAGGGTGTCGTCCTTGACCAGGTTCTGGCTCAGGATGATCGCGTCCTCGAAGTTGTGGCCCTCCCACGGCATGAACGCCACGAGGAGGTTCTTGCCGAGCGCGAGCTCGCCGTTCTCCGTCGCGGGTCCATCAGCGAGCACCTGGCCGGCCTCGATGCGGTCGCCCGCGCTCACGATGACGCGGTTGTTGTAGCTCGTGCCCTGGTTCGAGCGGTCGAACTTGCGCAGGTAGTAGTCCTGCGTGCCGCCCTCGTCGAGCTGGATGGTGATGACGTCGGCGGAGAGCTCCGCGACGACACCGGCCTTGTCGGCCGTGATCACGTCGCCGGCGTCGATGGCCGCGAAGCCCTCCATGCCGGTACCGACCAGCGGGCTCTCCGAACGCAGCAGCGGAACTGCCTGGCGCTGCATGTTCGCACCCATGAGGGCGCGGTTCGCGTCGTCGTGCTCGAGGAACGGGATGAGGGAGGTCGCCACCGACACCATCTGGCGCGGCGAGACATCCATGTAGCCGATCTGCTCGGTCGGGATCAGGTCGACCTCGCCGCCCTTCTTACGGGCGAGCACGCGGGGCTCGGCGAAGTGCGCGTCGCTCGTGAGCGGTGCGTTCGCCTGGGCGACGATGAAGTCGTCCTCCTCGGATGCGGTGAGGTAGTCGATCTTGTCGGTGACCTTGCCGTTGACGACGCGGCGGTACGGGGTCTCGATGAACCCGAACGCGTTGATGCGCGCGAACGATGCGAGCGATCCGATGAGGCCGATGTTCGGGCCTTCCGGGGTCTCGATGGGGCACATGCGGCCGTAGTGCGACGGGTGGACGTCGCGCACCTCGACGCCTGCGCGCTCACGGGAGAGACCGCCGGGGCCGAGGGCCGAGAGGCGGCGCTTGTGGGTCAGGCCCGCGAGGGGGTTGTTCTGGTCCATGAACTGCGACAGCTGGGAGGTGCCGAAGAACTTGCGGATGATGCCGACCAGCGGCGCCGTGTTCAGCAGGTTGCGCGGCGTGATCATCGACTTGTCCTGGACGGACATGCGGTCGCGGATCACGCGGGACATCTGCGCCAGG